>CALHIC010000493.1 GCA_938030845.1 uncultured Oribacterium sp.
CAGACGGCTATGGCTTTATTCGTTCCGAAAACTTTATGCCGGGAGAGCAGGATGTCTATGTGAATTCTCTGATGATTCGTCGTTTTCATTTGAAAACCGGTGATATGATTTATGGTTATGCCAAGTCCAGAAATCCCCAGGAAAGATACAATGCTCTTTTGTATATCGAAACGGTGAATGATTTACCGGTTTCCGCCATTTTTAGAAGACCGGATTTTGATAAGCTGACCCCCATTTTCCCGGATGAAAGAATCCATATGGAAAGAGAAGGGAAGAGAGTGCCTACCTCTTTAAGAGTGCTGGATCTCCTGGCTCCCATCGGAAAAGGACAAAGAGGAATGATTGTTTCTCCTCCCAAGGCGGGTAAAACCACGCTTTTAAAGCAGATTGCCCAGTCTATTCTGAAAAATCAGCCGGATATGACCTTGATGATTCTTCTGATTGATGAGCGTCCCGAGGAAGTGACGGATATGATGGAAGAAGTTGTGGGGGATAAGGTACAGGTGATATATTCCACCTTTGATGAGTTGCCGGAGCATCATAAAAGAGTGGCGGAGATGACCATTGAACGGGGAAAGCGTCTGGTGGAGCAGGGACAGGATGTTTGCATTCTCTTAGACAGTATTACCAGACTGGCTAGAGCCTATAACCTGATTGTGCCTTCCTCCGGAAAGGTCTTGTCCGGCGGTATGGATTCTGCGGCTCTCCATATGCCCAAACGTTTCTTCGGTGCAGCCAGAAATATCCGAGAGGGAGGCAGCTTAACGATTTTAGCTACCGCATTGGTAGATACCGGCTCCCGCATGGATGATGTCATCTATGAAGAATTTAAAGGCACAGGAAATATGGAGCTTGTTTTGAATCGTGAGCTTCAGGAAAGAAGAATTTTCCCGGCGATAGACATTTTAAAGTCCGGAACCAGAAGGGATGATTTACTGCTTAGTCCTCTGGAGAAGGATGCGGCGGATCTCATTCACAGAGAGCTTGCTTCGGAAAAGAAGACGGTGGTGGAAGAGACATTGAGTCTTTTTGATCGAACCGTAAACAATATCAGTCTTTGTGAAACCCTGGTTCGGGGGAAGACCTTGCAAAGCAGCGGCCGAATCGGCGGAGAAAAAGCAGTCATAAAAATAAATAAAAATAATTTGTAACCTTTTTGAGATTTCCTCTGTCTTTCCAAATGTCGGAAGAATTCACTTCCGAAACATTGATAAAGATGGAGGAATTACTATGAAAAAGACCGGAATTGTTGTATTAGCTTTAATGATGAGTATTGGACTGATGGCTT
>CALHIC010000494.1 GCA_938030845.1 uncultured Oribacterium sp.
ATACTGGGAGCCTAATATCAAAATGCAATATACAAAGTTCTTCGTTTTTGCAATAACAAAAAATCTCCCGTCCCAAAAAGGGGATGAGAGATTCTATCTCTGCATGTGCATCCTGCGCAAAGTAAGGGGTGCTCATTTATGGATTATGGGGAAACGGTTAATGTAGTAGCACCGGCCTTGGCCTGCTGCGCCGTGGTAGCTGCCGCTGCCCGGCTCTCCGTAGTGGATTTTGTTGTAGAGTTTGTGCTTGTACCGGAAGAATTGGCTGCCGTAGTAGCTGTGGTATTGTTTCCTGTAGCGCTTTGGGCAGTGCTTACTTCCTCGGTACGTACATACTGCTTGGAAATATAGGCATCCTGTCCGTTATAGGTGATTTCTAACCACTCGTCATTGTAATCCGCCTTGTATTGCAGCTCCGTTCCTTCGTCCAATACGGTTAACACTTCAGAATCCGTTGTACTGGGTTTTGTTCTGATTCTTACTCCTGTGGTGGTGAAATAACGCTTCGGTGTAGCCGTTGTCTCCTCCACGGTAGTTTCCTCCGTGCTTTCCACTGTTGCAGAGGTCTCTGTTACCGCCGCTGTAGTTTCCACTACGCTATGCTTCTTTGCGGAGAAGAAAAGCACCTTTACCAGAATAATCACAATAATAGCAATTGCCACAGGAAGGGCAATTCGTAAAATACTGTACAAATCCCACTCTGTTCCCGGATTTCTATTTGCCGTACTTCTCTGTCTTCTGCCCGCTGTTCCGGTAGTTCTTCCGCTTCTTCTCTTCACAGAGCTGCTTGAGCCTACGCTCTTTTGTAAACGTCTTGCTCTATCTGTTCCCGCTCCGGTTCTTCCCTTTCCGGCGGTACTTCTCCGAACGGGAATCCCTGCTCCCAGTTCTTCTTCCCGCTCTTCCCTTTCGATTTCCCGAATTCTGGAAGAATATCCTTCGGTGGTAAGTCTGGGCGCCTCCGCTCCGTAATTCTCCGCATCAATACGGGAAGCCAGTCCTGCCTGTCTTGCTGTTTCTCTTCTTAAGTTGGAGCTGGAAATCGTGTTCTCCTCTCCAAGCTCATCTTGATAAGCTACGGAAGAAGATGTAGCGGCAAGAGAAGCATCTCCCTGTATTCCCTCATTTCTTCCCGGTCCCTCTTCCACGTATTCCGATAAGGCATCTCTCAACATGGAGAAGGAGTCATTGGCATCCTGGGCAGTGGATTCATTGCCAAGCTCTGCCAGCTCACCAAATGCTCGAATTCCGTGATAGGTATCTCTGGACTTGGCAGAAATGATACCGCCTTCAAAAAGCTGATTAATATCGCTCTCTAAATTGCTGGAGACCATCAAAGCCTGATCGATCTGCATCCGCACCAGACTGGCCAAAATCTCCTTGTCCATAATTACCGCTTCTTTATATTGTCCGTTCAAGAGGTAGTTCTGCACATCCCCTAATTGTACGCGAATCTTTCCCCAAACACTGTTTTCACGCTCCGCCATATTTCCCTCCTTGCCTCCTGCAATTTTCTTCTGTAGTATACCTAGAAAGACAGCTTTCTTCAAGGAAGAATATCATTTTTCACAAAGAATTCGCGGTTTTTGATACTTCTTTCCTTAAATCGTAAGATTTGTCCTAAAAGCGGCGGAGACAGGCTCTATTTCCGGGGTAAGCAAGTGAATTTCTTTGGAGAAACGTAAAAAGAGGATAAGCTGTTTACCTTATCCTCCCTCTACTCTATTTTTCGTTTTTTCTCATGAAAAGTCTTTTTATATAATATCCCATCTGCCCTCTGACTTACCGGCAAAAGGTCCGGGAGCCAGTCTGGAATAAATCCGTTCCATTCCCGTATCATCCATCACAGCAACGCAAAAGATATTGACATCCTTTCCCTCATAAATTTTTCCGTCTGTCAAACCCTCTGAAAAACTATTTCCCACATACTGCAACTTCATTTCGTCCTCCTTAGGAATGTGGCATGAAAAACATCCCTGTCTCTCTGCACCGCCGGAAGCTTCTTCCGACGATTCCTGTTCTACTCTATTTTATTAATTTACAATATGTATATCGCAATATTTTCATAAAAAATAAGTTTTTACGGAGGGCTGTTTTGTTTTTTTCTAAGTACATTTTTTGCAAAGAGAAGGACTGAGGAAATTAAAAAAGAGAGCCTTTCGAAAAAACGAAACAGCTCTCTGCATTGTTCTTACTGTGGGACACTATAAGGAAGATCTTCTCAAAATGGTAATAACCTTGCCCTTAATCTCCGATTTCTTAACCGGGCCGAAGAGTCGGCTATCCTTCGCTCCGGAACGCATGTCCGACATCATAAAGTATTCTCCCTCCTTCAGCTTAATGGGATATTTCACCGCTTCCGTGTCATAGGGCTGGGTGGAATAGAAAATACCGTCCTCTACCTGCATATTGCCGTTGATTTTCAGACCGCCTTCATCCGGAATTTCAATCTCATCTCCCGGCATGCCGATGATTCTTCCCACAAACTGCTTTCCGTCTTTATGATATACCAGAACATCGGAGGGGAAAAATTTATTTTCCAAACGGTAGTAAAGCATCAGGTCTCCTGCACTGAGCTTTGGCTTCATATCGTCATTTTTCACCGGGGCAATCCCGAAAATGACGAAGAACATCACATAAATCAAGGCACCCATCAAAAGCAGATGGGAGAAGAAGGAACGGATGTCTCCCATTTGCCGGTAATAAGTTCTCTTTTTTCGAATCACATCCAAAGGAAGGACTGCTTTTTTCTCTACTTCTTTTTTCTTCTTTGCCATATCCTATCCCTTTAGCTTTGCCAGCTCTTCTTCCAAAGCGGCAATTTTTTCGTCTCTTTCCTGAATTCTGGCTTTGTAACCGATTTCCATCACCTGAATGGCGGAACGGTATTCTCCGTCCAAATCCTCTAATTTCTTCCAAACAGAGGCGGGCTTAAAGCCGAAAAAGGCCTTTCGGAATTTCATCTTCTTCAGGTACTGCGCTACTTCTTCTAAATTCTGTGATGCCATACTACTTTCCTTTCCTTTGGGATTTGAAAACAGTATAGCCTTTTCCTCCTGCATTTGCAAAAAGTTCTTAAAATTTTAAGAACTTGTCTTCCGGAAATTTCCCGAAAGCCCTTGCAGGCTTTGCAATGTCTGTTACACTATTCTCATGCCGAAAAAAGAATACAAGCTTGCGTTCTGTGCTGAGGGCTTACGCAAGGGCTAAACGAAAAATAATTTTCTTTATCATAAGAATGAATTGAGTAGAAAGGATGTTTATGAAAAAACTGATTTCCTGGAATGTAAATGGGCTTAGAGCCGTTATGGGAAAAAACTTTATGGAGGATTTTAAGCGTTTGGATGCGGACATGTTTTGTTTGCAGGAAACCAAATTGCAGGAGGGACAGATTGACCTGGAGCTTCCGGGTTATTTTCAATACTGGAATTATGCGGTGAAAAAGGGCTACTCCGGCACCGCCATTTTCACCAAGGAAGAACCGCTGTCCGTGCAGTACGGCATCGGTATCGAAGAACATGACCAGGAAGGGCGTGTGATTACGCTGGAATTTCCGGAGTTTTATCTGATTACCGTCTATGTGCCCAACTCTCAGGGAGAGCTGAAGCGTCTTCCCTACAGAATGGAGTTCGAGGATGCCTTCCTGAATTACATCTTAACTTTAGAAAAGAAAAAGCCGGTAATTTATTGCGGTGACTTAAATGTTGCCCATGAGGAAATCGACCTGAAAAATCCGGACACTAACCACATGAGTGCGGGCTTTTCCGACGAGGAGAGGGCGAAGTTTTCCCGGGTTTTAGACTCAGGGTATCTTGACTCCTTCCGCCATTTCTATCCGGACAAGGAAGAGGAATACAGTTGGTGGAGCTACCGTACCAAGGCCAGAGAAAGAAATGTCGGTTGGAGAATCGACTATTTTGTGGTTTCCAAGCAATTGGAGAAGAAGCTCCTTTCCGCTTCTATTCATCAAGAAGTTATGGGCTCCGACCATTGTCCTGTGGAAATCACTTTGGATCTGTAATGATAGAAAGGGGAAAAGTATTTTATGAAATTGAAATGTGATGTTCATACCCATACTCTTTATTCCCGCCATGCTTACTCCACGATTTTGGAAAATGTTGCTGCGGCGAAGGAAGCGGGATTGGAGCTTCTTGGCTCTACGGATCATTTTTCCGCCATGCTCTATCCGGATTATGAAAATGTCCGTCACTACCAGTATTTGATGGTAAGCCACACCTGGCCCAAGGAAATTCATGGCGTTCGGGTTTTGCAGGGCTGTGAAGTGGATATTGTGGATATGGAAGGAAACCTTTTCGGTTTTGATATTCCCATTTGGAAAAATATTGACGGGGATTTTTATAATGACGGGAAGAAAATGTCTCTCTATGAGCGTGTCTGCAAGAAAATGGACTATTGTATCGCCTCTGTCCACCGAAACAGCTTTGCCAAGGGAGAAAGCGCTCTAGCTTGCACCAAGCTTTATCTGGAAGCCATGAAGCACCCAAAAATTCTGATTCTTGGGCATATCGGTCGTTCCGGACTCCCCTTTGAAATCGATCCGGTGCTTCTTGCCGCAAAGGAACAGCATGTGCTGATTGAGATTAATGAGCATTCCATGGATGAAGGAAGCGAAACCAAAAAGCGTTGCGAAGCCATTGCAGTACGCTGTGCGGAACTGGGAGTACCCATCTCCGTTTCCAGTGATGCCCATATTGCTTTAAAAATTGGAGAATATCAAAAGGTGGAATCCCTGCTGGAGAAGATTCATTTTCCGGAAGAGCTGATTATGACCAGAGATAAGGAAAGCTTTTTACAGCATATGAAGAAGGCAGGACTGGGGTAAGGCGGGTTTTGCACCGCTGTTTCAAGTTAATATATATATATATATGGTCGATATTACTCATAGAAAATAAAGGAAGAGGTACTATGATGAGTATGACCGTTAGCAATATGGCAAAATACGCCATAGCAAAACAGGATTTTGATCCTCAGTCCCAAAAAAACCAAAATCTATCTCCTGAAGAAAAAGAATGGAGGAGTTTAAGCCAAGAAGAGAGACACTTCCGTAATCTTATTGCCGCAGGAGGTGACCCTTGGATGAGTCCGGATTATCCAGGTGCAGGAAAAGAGTATATTATTCCTGTAAGTAAGGATATTGAAGCTTTGGCAAGGAAAGAAATCCGTGATGCCTTCTTAAAAAATCAGGGATTTGTGAATTCTGCCGACGCTGAAAGCTATAGTAAAAAGTTTAGAGATTATGCTAAATCACAAAGCGGTCCGGAAAGAAGAGCCATTATGTACACGATAGATCAAATTGGAAAAGATGAAGTTTCCAAAATTGAACAGAAAATAAAGTCTGTTGATGCAAACTGGAGCCCTCGTCAATCCTTTGATCCTAAAATCGTTCAGGAGTATCTGCAAGAACAGGTGCAAATGGAAGGGATTGATCAAAAAGTATAAAAAAGAGGATGTAGGAGTATATTTAGCTTCTT
>CALHIC010000495.1 GCA_938030845.1 uncultured Oribacterium sp.
CGCCTTGTCTACCAAAGCATCAAAATCCGGATCGCTGTACTTACCGTCATTGTTACCGTTTCCGGTTTCAAAGAGATTAATCATATTGGAAGGATCGTTGTAATCCATTACCCAGCCGTTTCTTGCCACATCATAGTTTCCGGAACGACGGTTTGCTGTTACGGTCTTCCACTCCTGAATGTCGATGTTCATGGTCAGTCCCAACTGTCCCCAAGCATTTTGCAGGTACTCTGCCACAGGCTTATGGTAGCTGGCATCATTGGTCAGGTAGGAAAATGTGGGGAAGCCCTGTCCGTTTGGATATCCCGCTTCAGCCAGCAATTCCTTGGCCTTTGCAAGATTCTCTTCGTATTTACTGTTATCAAAGAAATTACCGTACTTTTCTTTGGTCACCTCTTCAAAGGAGGAATTCTCCGCTGCATCACTGATTCCGGGACCAACCAGATTGTTTGCCGGAGTATAGGTTCCCTGCATAATGGTATTGGCCACATAATCTCTATCCACCGCTAAGGAAAGAGCCTCTCTTACCTTAGGATCGTTAAAGGGCGCCTTCTGGGTATTAAAGCTGATATAATAGGTGCCCATCATCGGATCCAAATGGAATTCCTCATTTCCCTTAAGACTTGGAATTTCCTCGGAAGGAAGGGTTTTTGCCAAATCCAATTCTCCCTGATTGTATGCGGTGTAAACGGAGTTTCCATCTTCAATCAGATGCCAAACAATCTTATCAAAGGTGATATTATCCTTGTCATAATAATACGGATTCTTCTCATAAACGATTCTGTCTCCATCCACATATTCCGTCATGCGATAAGGTCCACTGCTGACATAAGTTTCCGGCTTTGTTGCCCAGGCATCTCCATTTTCCTCCACGGTCTTCTTCTGTACAGGAGCTGTAGAAACAAACGCTGCAATCTGATCAAAGAAAGTGCAAGGGCTACTTAGCTTTACCACAAAGGTATCCTTGTCCGGAGCGGAAACCTGTAAAGCATCCAGATCCCCGTTGGAAGCCTCTTCATAACCTGCCACCACACTTAGTAAATCATATCCGTAGGGAGCTGCCAATGCGGGATCTGCCAAGCGCTTCCAGCTATATACGAAGTCCTCTGCCGTTAAATCCGTTCCGTCAGACCACTTTAAGTCGGGACGAAGATGAAAAGTCCAAGTAAGTCCGTCATCGGAATGTTCCCATTTTTCCGCAAGTCCGGGCACAACATCGGAATTCTTATCAATGCTGAGTAATCCGGTAAAGGCATGCAGAATATAGGTGGCTCCATCAGATGCAGAGTTTAAAGCAGGATCCATGGTTTCCGGAGAGGAACCAACCTGAACATTAAGTTCTCCACCTGCGGAAGCATCAGAAGCCTCAGCAGTCTGACTGCCGCTCTCTCCCTTTGCAGATTCCTGTTTGCTCTTATCGGCTCCACCACAGGATACCAAAAAAGCCAAACTCAAGGCCGCAATGGGAAGTAGGTACTTTGCTTTTCTCATAAATTTCTCCCTTCTAAAATAATGGTCATGGTGCCTCTATAGGAAGGAGCCTATTCGTTGCTCATAAGCTTTTGAATCACTCCTAAACCTCATGTATTGCAACAGGATTAAACACCCCACCTTACTGCTATTCCTATTATGACAGTATGGCTTTATCTCTTAATTCACCCTGTCCAAATGATGACAGGCTGCAAAATGTCCGCTTTCCACCTCTTTAAATTCCGGCTTCTTCTCCGCACATAAACCGTCTGCATAGGGACAACGGGTGCGGAAGGGACAACCTGATGGCGGATTTACCGGGGAGGGGACATCTCCCGAAAGAATAATTCTATGGGATGCTCTGGCCACCTTTGGATCTGCAATGGGAACCGCAGAAATTAAGGATTTGGTATAAGGATGCAGTGAATGGAAGGTGATGGTATCACTATCCGCCAGCTCCACCAAATGCCCCAGATACATTACCCCGATTCTGGAGGAAATATGATTTACGATAGATAAATCATGGGCGATGAAGAGATAGGTCAATCCCAGCTCCTCTTGCAAATCCTCAAACATATTCACCACCTGAGCCTGGATGGACACGTCCAAAGCAGAAACCGGCTCATCACAAACGATAAATTCAGGATCCACTGCTAAAGCTCTTGCAATCCCGATTCTTTGCCGCTGTCCGCCGGAGAACTCATGGGGATAACGGTTGGCATGCTCCGAATTCAGTCCTACCTTTGACAATAAAGATAAAATCTTCTCTCTTCTCTCCGCCTTGGAAGCACAAAGCTTGTGAATATCAATAGCTTCTCCAACAATATCCTCTACAGTCATTCTGGGATCCAAAGATGCGTAAGGGTCTTGGAAAACAATCTGCATCTTCCTTCTGTAGGGAAGCATATTCTTCTTGATTTTCTTTTCCGCATCAAAGATGACTTCTCCGCCATAAGTGATACTTCCGCCGGTAGGCTCTGTTAAACGAAGGATAGAACGGCCTGTTGTAGTTTTGCCGCAGCCGGACTCTCCTACCAGACCAAAGGTTTCTCCCTTATTGATAAAGAAGGAAACATCGTCCACAGCCTTAACCACCTTATTGCTTCCTGCCACAGGAAAATACTGCTTTAAGTGATTTACCTCTAATAAACGCTCCGGCATTTACGCTTCCCCCCTTTCCTTCAAAAAGTCTTCCTTCTGTTGCATAAAACATCTGGCATAATGCACACCCTCATACTGATTCTTCTCCGGCTTATGGGTTAGACAAAGCTTCATACAGTTACTGCATCTTGGCGCAAAGCCGCAACCCTTTGGGGGATTCAGAAGATCCACCGGCTGTCCTTCGATAGGTACCAGTTTGGAATAATCATGCTCATGGAACTTGGGAATAGAACGCAGCAGTCCCTTGGTATATTCATGCTTCGGATTATAGAAAATATCATCCGTTGTTCCGTATTCCACGATTTCTCCGGCATACATAACCGCAATATAGTCGCACATGGAGGCAACCACACCCAGGTCATGGGTAATCATAATGATGCCCATCCCTAATTTTCTTTTTAATTCCTGCATCAGCTCTAAAATCTGTGCCTGGATGGTTACGTCCAAGGCCGTAGTAGGCTCATCCGCAATTAAAAGCTTAGGCTCACAGGCTAAGGCGATGGCGATCATCACTCTTTGCCGCATACCCCCTGAAAGCTCATGGGGATACTGCTTTAATCTCTTCTCCGGCTCATTGATACCAACCAGCTCCAAAAGCTCCTTGGCTCTCTCCATAGCCGCTCTCCCCTTTTTATCCGTATGAAGGGAAACCGCTTCCGCTATCTGATTTCCAACAGTCCATACCGGGTTCAAAGAGGTCATGGGATCCTGGAAAATAATGCTGACCTCATTTCCTCGAATTTTCCGAAGCTCCTTTTCACTCATTTCATGTATTTTATGACCATTAAACTCTACCGAGCCTCCCACAATCTTACCATTCTGGGCGGTAAGTCCCATAATGGAGTAGGCGGTAACGGATTTTCCGGAACCGGATTCTCCAACAATTCCTAAAACTTCTCCCTCTTTCATTTGCAGGGTAACGTTATTTAAAGCCTTTACCTCTCCCGCCGGAGTAAAGAAGGATAAACGCTCTTCTTGAATATCCACAAGATATTGACCGGACATATTTTCCTCCTTACTGCTGTTTCAATTTCGGGTCAAAGGCATCACGCAGGCCATCTCCCAAAAGGTTAAAGCTTAAAATGATAATAAAAATCAAGAAAGCCGGGGCAAAAAGTTTTTCCGGATAGGTTTGGAATCCGTTTAAAGCGGCACTGGCCAAAGATCCCAAAGATGGCATCGGTGCCTGTACACCCAGTCCTAAAAAGGAAAGGAACGACTCGGTAAAAATGGAACTGGGAATCTGTAAGGTAGTGGTTACAATCAGGGTACCGATACAGTTAACAATCAAATGCTTAAAGATAATACGACCGGATCCTGCACCCAAAGCCTTTGCCGCGGTAACATACTCACTCTGCTTTAAAACCATAATCTGAGAACGGACGATTCTGGCCATTCCCACCCAGTAAAGCAAAGCAAATACGATAAACATGGAAATCATATTGGAGCCAAGCTTTTGCATCCAGGCAAAGCCCGGTTTGCTGGCCAATGCTTCCAGAGGAAACTTCAAGGTCTGAGCCAAAAGGATAATAATCAGTACGTCGGGAACCGTGTAGATAATATCCACGATTCGCATCATGATCATATCCACTAATCCACCGAAGTATCCGGCGATTGCCCCAAATATGGAGCCAATGACCAGGATCAAAACGGAAGCCACAAGACCTACCGTCATGGAGACTCTTCCTCCTACCAATACACGAATCATATAGTCACGACCATTTTGATCCGTTCCCAAAAGATGCGGAAAAACCTTTTCCCCTGCATCAATTTGCTTCTGCTCCGTCTTTGAGTACTGCATGGGAGCCAAACGCTCCGAGCCCTTCATCTGCTGTTCATACTTATAGGGATAAACGCTGGGTACCAGAAAGCAGCAAATAGTAATCAAAAAAACAATAAACAGGGCACTCATGGCAATTTTATTTTTCCGGAAACGATGCAAGCCGTCCTTCCAGAAGCTTACGGATTCTCTCATAAAGACCAGAGACTCCTTATCCTCCACAGAAGCCGGAGTAAAATCTTCCAAGCTCCACTGAAGGCTCAAGGGATTATTCTTTATTTCTTCCATTTTATTCTCCTTACTTTAATTTAATTCTCGGATCCACAATCGCATAAGCAATATCCACGAAAAGGTTCATGATAATAATAAATACCGCCAGGAAAA
>CALHIC010000496.1 GCA_938030845.1 uncultured Oribacterium sp.
TCCATCGTATACGCCCAAAAAATGCATGACAGGCAAAATGCTTTAAACAAGAGCAGTGACAGCCTTCTAAGGGACGACATTAGCAGCAGTAGTGTAATGCAGAAAGGAAAATGGACCAATACTATTCATACGGAGCGTAAGGAAGACGAATTTATAAATCCTCGTCCCTTTATTGACCGGTACAATCTTGTGGATATCCGCCAGGATGAAAATCCCCTGGACTCTGTTGGAGGAAGAATCTATCAGGAACTGATGGAAAGGGAAAGTGCTGATCTGGCCAAAATCTATGATAGTACGGGAGACACCCCGGAGCATACCGCAAAGCTTTTAGGCCTGAAGCGTTCCGCTATTCTGGGAAGATACAATCCTCAGGCAGCCGGCCAATCTCCGGAGCAAAAAAATAGCTGGGCAATCCCTTATTTTAAAAATATCCATTATAGATACTATAACGGAGACGGAATGGAAATCCAGGAATCCAGTAATGTAAAGGATATTTTGGCTATGGCCAGTGTGTATACCTATCAGCATAATTATCTGGATGAAGAGCGTTTTCGTGCCATTGTTAACGAGCTGTATACAAAGTCTCATTCCTATACCTTAAGTATCGGTCCGGTATATTATGACCAGGGCTGTATTCATAAGGATGCCAAGGAGGAAATGCTGGCGGAGGAAGCAGCCAATACCGCTGCTCCCGTAGGCGGGGAAACAAAAGCAAGCGAGGAAAGCAGGGCGGAAAGTGCTTCCGAAAAGTCCTCCGAAACAACGGCTGATAGCAAAGCAAATCAGGACACAAAAGCTACGCAGGAGAGTAAACAAGCACAGGAAAGTAAGCAAACGCAGGAAACAAAAGCAAATCAGGAGAACAGCCAAAAGAGCACTGCCGGAGAAGCGGGAGAGAGTAGCTCCGAATCCAAATCCATGACAGAGCAGTCGGAAAAGTCTAGTGAAAATAAGGAGAACAGCGCCTCCCAAAATGCAGAACTAAGTTCCTCAAACTTAGCGAAGGAAAGTAAAGTCCCAAAGGAAACAACGGGAACAAAGGCAGAGCAGAAAGCAAACAGTATTCAAGAGCAGAAAAACTTACCCAAAAATTATTGTCCCGGACATGTGGATTTAACCATTAAAATCACCGTTATCGGCTTCGATGATGAAAACGGACTGAGAAATATTCAACTGGATTCTATTAAGGATTTGGAGGAACAGGATCAAAAGCCGGGAAGTCGTTGGCATGGCTGGAATGACTATACCATTGCTGCCGTAAAGCGTTTGAAGGAACAGGACTGGTTTAAAGACTACGGTCTCAGTATCTCTTCTGTAGAGAAGAAGTCTCCTCTTACGGAGGAGGAAATATCCGCGTATATGAAGGATTTGCCGGAGGATCTTAGTGAAGAAAGAAAGGCTTTAATTCATTTTGCCTTATCGTCGGTTGGAAAGGTTCCCTATTTTTATGGTGGAAAAGCGGGAGTAAAGGGCTTGGAAGGAAACCACTTCGGAGCCACCATCTCTTCTTCAGACTATAAAGGAAGAAATCGAAAGGGCTTAGACTGCTCCGGCT
>CALHIC010000497.1 GCA_938030845.1 uncultured Oribacterium sp.
CCGTACGTACAGTGCTGTGAGAGGACGGCGGTTAGTCGCCGCCTCCTACTCGATCGCAAAGCAAATTCCTTCGGAAGTTGGTCTGTATCAGGACGACTTTTCTGATGAAAAGTCTGTCCTTACAGCACTAACTTCAAGCTTCGCTTGGCTCGCTTTCAGTAAGTACTGATGGGCTCAGACTACCCCGCATTCAGACCTATATTGCCGAAAATCTCTTTGTTAATTTGATTTTTTACAGCCTCTTTTTTACTTTAAAGAGATATTAGCTGGCTTATCCTCTACCGTATAGCTTTTGATAAGGGACAATCTGAGCCCGTCGGCACTTAGCTTTTGTTATGTAAAAGCTTAGTGCCGCTACGTGGCGAGGTTAGCGAGAGCGTGTCCCGTTCCAAAAGCTATACGTTAGAGGATAAATTCATTCCAGCTATAATCTCTTTATATCCTCGTTCATTACGTTTCTTTGTCATTTGTCTGAATAATTCCAAGAAGCATTGACGGAAGGAAATAAAAAAATTAAAATGATGCAAGAAAATCTTCATTGAAAATTATTTTTTAATCTTTATAATTTCCGATAGAATTGCAGATGTATAAAGACAGGGATTTTTTCCCTGATGGATCACAAAGAGATGCTTCTTCGAGAACATCCTTCTTTGGCGTAAAGGGCAGGGAGAAAAATGAGAAAAACAAGTTGGAGACGTTTTATAAGTTTAGGATTAATCTTGAGCAGCGTTTTTGCTACGCAAGCTTTTGCTGCAGAAAAGGATGCCGTAATTAAAGGCAGTATGGTCAATGTAAGGGCTGAAGCCAATAAAAACAGTAAAAAGGTGACGAACCTTTATTCCAATACAGCCGTTAAAGTAGGGGATCCGGTGCAAAACTCCTCCGGAGAAAGCTGGTATCCGGTTAATTTCCAAGGGGGAAGCGGATATATTCGTTCCGATTTTGTAAAATTTCCGGTTCAATACCAAAGGGATGAGGCCTTTGAGAACGCCTTGAATCAACAGGGCTTTCCGGAAGCCTATAAGGATGGCTTAAGAGCTCTTCATGCAGAGTTCCCCAACTGGCAGTTTAAGGCTTTACATACCAATTTGGATTGGCAGAGAGTTTTAGACGGTGAAATGGAAGGAACAGGCAGTCTTGTAGACAAGAATGCTATTTCATCCTGGAAGTCCACCGATCAGGGAAAATATGACTGGAATACAGGAACATGGGTAGGATTTGACGGTCCTACCTGGGTTGGTGCCTCCAGACAATTAACAGCATACTATATGGATCCCAGAAACTTTTTGGATGAGTCCTACATTTTCCAATTCTTACTCCATAGCTATAATCCGGATGAGCAAACGAGAGACGGTTTGGTAGCTATGCTAAAGGGCAGCTTTATGGATAGCGGAAGTCAAGCCGGTGGAAATGGGGGAAACAGCGGAAACAGCGGAGGAGATGCTTCCTCTATCCAGTCTTCAACGGAAACAGTAGTCATTTCCAACGAAGGACCGGGAACAAACTTATCAAATGCGGAAGGAACGGTTATTCCTTCCGGAACCACAGCGGCATCTGCAGACAATTCCAATACAAGTAACGGAACAAATGCAGGCGGTGTGGATTACGTGAGTATTATTATGAAGGCTGCAGAGCAGTCTAAGCAGAATCCCTATGTTCTGGCTTCCATGATTTTACAGGAGCAGGGAAAAGGAACCAGCGGTTCTATTTCCGGAAGTAGCGGACATTATAATTATTTTAATATCGGTGCTTACCAGGACGGAAAGATGGGAGCCATCGAGAGAGGTATCTGGTATGCCAAGCAAAGTGGCAGCTATATGCGTCCCTGGAATAGCAGAGAAAAGTCTATTGTGGGCGGTGCTCAGTTCTTTGCGGAAAATTATATGAATGCGGGACAGAATACATTGTACCTGAAGAAGTGGAATGTACAAGGCTCCAACCTGTTTAAGCATCAATATATGACCAATGTACAGGGAGCTGCCGAGGAAGGGGCAAAGTTATCTTCAGCTTACAGCAAAGATATGAAGAATAAAGCTCTGGTTTTCTCCATCCCCGTATATAAGGATATGCCGGGACAGAAAGAACCGATTCCTACCGGAGATGAGAAGCCCACAAGAAAAGACAGTGGCAACAGTTCCGGAGATAGCTCGGGCAGCGGTAATAGCACAGTAAGCAATGCAGGAAATGCAGGTGCTAATGGAAATGGAAGCAACACAAACAGCTCAGCAGGGAAGACAGAGAGCGGTGTAGAAGTAGTGGAGATTGGGAAGAGTCCTCTTGGTTAAAAAGTCTTGAAAGAATTCTCTTCTTTCAGTAAAATATAACGGAATATGTCGAGTAAAACTTCGGGTACTGTCAGAGGATGGAAAGACTCGAATCAGAGGAATTTGAGGAAATAATAATGAAATCATTACAATATATACTATATACTTGCCTGCTCAGCCTTCTGTTTTCCATGGCTGTGTTTGCGGCAGACGGACAACTGAGCTTTTCCGATCCGACTGCCAAGGTGGGAGAAGAAATCACGGTGAATATGAAGATTAAAAGTGATACTCCCTTAGCCAGAGTAGATATTACCCTTCGCTACGACAGTAATTCTTTGCAGTTTGTCAGCGGAACGAATACTGATGGAGGTGCAGGAACTCTGCGTGTACACGGTACCGGCGATAATTCCGTAGCAAATACCTTGGCCTTTGCTTTGAAATTCAAGGCAGCTTCCGCAGGACAGTCCAGTATTACGGTAGAAAAACAGGAAATATACAGCGGGGATGAAAGTCTATTAAACCTTACCCATGTGGGAAAGGGTGCCGTAAATATTACTGCAGAAGAAACAAGCAGTGAAAGTGCGGCAGAAACTTCAGCCTCTGCAGAAGAAAGTGAAGAGGCGGAGACCAAGAACGAGGGGGTTAAGCTTACCGCAAAGGATAAGAGTATTACCATTATGAATCCCGGCTCCGATGTAAAGATTCCGGATGGCTTTTGGGAAAGCACCATTGATGTAGACGGTCATCAGGTAAAGGGATGGGTATGGAAGGCCGATACAGAGCATCAGTACATCATTGTTTATGGAATGAATGATGCGGGAGATTTACATTTTTATCGTTATGACTTAAAGGAAAAAACCATTCAACGGTATTTTCAGGATCCTTTAGAGGCTGAGCAGAAGAAAAATGCGGAAAGCTATCCGACTTTATTGACTCAATATGATACTTTGGTAGGAAAATATAATGTTCAGACCATCTTAAGCATAGTTTTTGCCTTAGTGGCTTTGCTCCTTGCCGCCCTATCCATCTTCCTGTGGCAGACACGTAGCAGATTGAAAAAAGTCATTGCCTTCCAGAAAGAAACCTTGGAGCGAGAGCGAAAGGAAAGCCGACCCAATGTGGAGCGTTTCTCTTTAAAGGAGGAATTTCCTATAAAGGAAAATGATTTTCCCGAGGAAGAGGAAGAAGAGGGAAGAACCAAGCTGATTGGACGCAGACCCAATGTGCATCATGAGGGTGAAAACGGATCCGATATTGAAGATGCGGATTTAGGAGCCACCAGAGCGATTTCTTTATCTGCGGAAGATAAGAAGCGATTGGCGGATAAAGAGAAGCATAAAAAAGAGGATTCTTTGGAGCATACCAAAGAAGTAGAGCTGGAAATCGAAGAACTGTAAGAGACTGTTTATCATGCAGTATAGCCATAAAAGTAGGATTTATCCTAGAGCTATACTGCATGAATTTTTTTATCCATGAAAATTTTTCTCATAGGACTCCTTCACAGATTATTCAAAAAGCTTTGCTATCATGATAAAATATTTAGATTCAATCAGAAAATTTTAACTGGACAACACTGCTTTTAGGGACTATAAAAGCAGAAACAGTATTGTATAGAAAAGGATAAGGTGGAGAAAATGAATCAGTTTACGATACAGGCGCAAAGGTCTTTACAACTTGCCATAGAGGTGGCTGAAGAGTGTCATCATCAATATATTGGAACAGAGCATATCCTCTTAGGTCTTGTACGAGAAGGTACAGCCGTTGCAGGGAAGGTTTTAAAGGCAAATGGCGTTACGGAAGAAAAGATTTCGGATATGATTGCCAAGTTTATGGTTAGCGGAGAAAGCGGTGTTTCCCTTGCAGACCCCAGCGGTTATACCCCATCTGCCAAGAGAGTTCTGGAGCAGGCGATGCAGGAAGCCAGAGAGGGACAGTCCCGTCTGGTGGGAACCGAGCATCTTTTGATGGCCATTTTGAAGGATGGAAACTGTGTGGCATCCCGAATTATTTCAACTTTGGGTGTTTCCATGCAGAAGATTTATACCCAGTTGAATTCCGCCATTGGAAGAGACAATCTGGTGGAAGAGAGAAATAATAGAGAGAAGGAAGTACGATCCGTGCAGACACCGACATTGGATCAGTATTCCCGGGATCTTACCGCGTTGGCAAAGGAAGGAAAGTTAGATCCTGTGGTTGGTCGCGGACAGGAAATTATGCGGATGATTCAGATTCTTTCCAGAAGAACCAAGAATAATCCCTGCCTTGTGGGAGAACCGGGAGTAGGAAAGACTGCTGTGGTGGAAGGTCTGGCCAATAAAATTGCGGCAAAGGATGTTCCGGACAGTATTTTGAAAAAGCGTTTATTAACCTTGGACTTATCTGCCATGGTGGCAGGCTCCAAATACCGTGGAGAGTTCGAGGAAAGGATTAAGAAGGTTATTCAAGAGGCAAGAACAGACGGTGAGGTGCTCCTTTTTATTGATGAGATTCATACCATTATCGGAGCGGGAGGTGCTGAGGGAGCACTGGATGCTGCCAATATTTTAAAGCCTGCTTTGGCCAGGGGAGAGCTGCAGATTATCGGTGCAACCACCCTGGAGGAGTATAGAAAGCATATCGAAAAGGATGCAGCACTGGAAAGACGTTTTCAGCCGATTACGATTGAAGAACCAACAGAAGAAGAAAGCATAAAGATTCTGGAAGGGATCAAAGAGCGCTACGAAGAGCATCATCAGGTAGTGATTGAAGAAGAGGCTATTTTAGCGGCGGTAAAGCTTAGTGCCCGCTATATTAACGATCGATATTTGCCGGATAAGGCCATTGATTTAATCGATGAGGCTGCTTCTAAAATTCGCATTTTAAATAGCGGAGAGCCTGCAGCCATTAAAAAACTAAGAGCCCAGATTGCAGAATTTGAAGAAGAAAAGGAAGATTGCATTCGTAGGGAAGATTTTGAAGGGGCTTCTCAGATTAAGAGAAAACAGGAACAGAAAAGAAAGCGCCTGAGCAAGGAACTGGAGCTTTGGAAGAAGGAAAGGGAAGAGAATCGTCTTCATGTTAGGGAGTCGGACATTGCCCAGGTAGTTTCCGATTGGACGAAGATTCCTACCAAGAAGCTGGAAGAAACGGAGACGGAAAGATTGAAGAATCTTGAAAATCTTCTTCACGAAAGAGTGATTGGTCAGAATGAGGCGGTGAAGGCTGTTGCGCAAGCCATCAAGAGAGGCCGTGTAGGCTTAAAGGATCCTAAGCGCCCCATCGGTTCCTTTATGTTCCTTGGGCCTACCGGAGTGGGAAAGACAGAGCTGTCCAAAGCTATTGCGGAGGTGATTTTCGGCTCTGAACAAAATCTTATCCGTGTAGATATGTCGGAGTACATGGAAAAATACAGTGTTTCCAAGATGATTGGTTCCCCTCCCGGATATGTGGGTTATGATGAGGGGGGACAGCTTTCCGAGAAGGTAAGAAGAAATCCCTACTCTGTCATTCTCTTTGATGAGATTGAGAAGGCCCATCCGGATGTGCTGAACATTCTTTTACAGGTGCTGGATGACGGACGAATCACCGATTCTCAGGGACGGACGGTAGACTTTAAGAACACCATCATTATCCTGACCTCCAATATCGGTGCCCAGACGCTTCTGGACGGTATCTCTGAAAATGGAGACATTCCGGAGAATGTACGGAAGGAAGTTATGGAAGCTCTTCACGACCATTTCCGTCCGGAGTTCCTGAACCGTTTGGATGAAATCATTCTCTTCAAGCCTTTGGTACAGAAGGATATGGAAAGAATCGCCGATTTGATTCTGAAGGACATCAACAAGCGTTTGCAGGAGCGTCGTTTGCACATCCATCTTCAGAAGGAAGCCTTGGACTTCATCTTGGAAAATGCCTATGAGCCCGGCTTCGGTGCAAGACCGCTGAAGCGTTATATGCAAAAGCATGTGGAAACTTTGGTGGCTAAGGAAATCCTGGAAGACAGGGTAAAAGAAGGTGACAATATAGAAATCCGTTTGCAGGACGGAAAACTAACTGCGGCGGTGGTTTAATAAAGATGGCTTGTGTTTCATAAGAGGCGCTTGTTAAGATAAGGAAAAATGAAGATAGCAGAAGGGGAACTTACAGTCCTTTCTGCTATTTTTTTGATTATGCGCAGGTATAGAGATACCCCAATCTTTGATTATGCGCAGGTATAGAGATGCCCCAATCTTTGGTTATGCGCAGGTATAAGAATTTTTCTGACAAGCGGTTTAGGTGAATCAAATAATTTTGTATTTTTACTTGTAATTTTCACGGATTAAAAATACAATAAAAATGTGATTATATAGCACAAAAATTCCAATAAAAATGTGAGGATTGTTTTTATGGAACGGTTTATCTTAAAAAAATTGCTGTCTTGGAAGAATTCTCCCTATCGCAAGCCATTAATCTTGAAGGGCGTACGTCAGGTGGGTAAGACTTGGATTCTGAAAGAGTTTGGCAGGCGCTATTATGAAAATACGGCTTACTTTAACTTTTTTGAAACGACTAAGGACGTGGATCGGATTCTACAAAACCTTATGCTGGCAAGCGGTCAAAAAATTGTGCCTGAAAAAACCCTTATCATTTTTGATGAGGTACAGGATTGCCCGAAGGTCATCAACTCCATGAAGTATTTTTGCGAGAACGCACCGCAGTATCACCTTGCCTGCGCCGGTTCTCTGTTGGGTATTGCTCTAGCGAAACCCTCTTCTTTTCCGGTGGGTAAGGTCAACTTTATGCAGATTGACCCGATGACCTTTAATGAATTCCTACTTGCCAACGGTGATGAAAATCTGGCACAGTATCTGGAACAGGTGGACACTCTTGAACCCATCCCCGATGCCTTCTTTAATCCGCTGTATGAGAAGCTGAAAATGTACTATGTCACTGGTGGTATGCCGGAGTCGGTATTGATGTGGACGGAGGCGCGGGATGTTTCTGCCATGCAGGAAGCATTGTCCGGAATCATCGGAGCCTATGAGCGAGATTTTGCAAAACATCCTAATCTCAGCGAGTTCCCGAAAATCTCAATGATCTGGAAATCTATTCCTTCTCAACTAGCAAAAGAGAACAAGAAGTTCATCTATAAAGCGGTCAAGGAAGGAGCACGAGCCCGTGAGTACGAGGATGCCTTGCAATGGCTGGTAGATGCCCGTTTAGTGCATAAAATTTATCGCAGCTCAGCTCCCGGTCTGCCAATTGCAGCTTACGATGACTTGTCTGCCTTCAAGATTTATCTGGTGGATGTGGGACTGCTCCGCCGTCTGGCACAGTTAGCTCCCACTGCCTTTGGCGAAGGTAAGCGCCTTTTTACTGAATTCAAAGGCGCATTAACCGAAAATTTTGTGTTGCAGACTTTAATTACTCAGTTTGAAGTCATGCCCCGTTATTGGAGCCAAAACAACCCGCCTTACGAAGTGGACTTCCTCATTCAGCGGGAGAATGACATCTTCCCCGTGGAGGTTAAATCTGAAACCAACACAAGCAGCAAGAGTATGAAGAAGTTCAAGGAACTCTTCCCTGATAAGGTCAAGCTCCGCATCCGTTTCTCATTGGACAATCTGAAACTGGACGATGATGTGCTGAATATCCCGCTGTTCATGGCAGATCAGGCGGAACAATTGATTGGGTTGGCATTGGAAAAGATGGAGCACTGATGTATATAGCTAAACTATATTAGTCTAAAATTAAAAAGCATTGAGGCAAATGAATCAATATAATGTGCTCATATATTTGTGGAAGAGGATAAATGAACAGATGCTTTGAGAGTGTCCATAAATGAAATCGTAAAGGGGCTGGATGATGGGGAATGATATCATTATTTATAATACAGAAGATGGTAAGGCTAAGATAAATTTACAGTATGCAGATGGTACGGTATGGCTTAGTCAATTGGAGATAGCAGAGTTATTTCAGACTACAAAGCAGAACGTCAGTAAGCATGTTAAAGCTATTTATTTAGAGGGAGAATTAGAGGAAAGGGCAACTGTCAACTATAAGTTGACAGTTCAAAAAGAGGGAAACAGAAAGATTAGTAGACAATTGGCCTACTACAACTTAGACATGATTTTGGCTATTGGCTACAGAGTCCGTTCTATTCGCGGCATACAATTTCGAAACTATGCCAGTAGCATATTGAAAGAATACCTCATTAAAGGCTTTGCCATGGATGACGAAAGACTGAAGAATCTTGGAGGAGGAAATTACTTCAAAGAGCTGTTAGAACGGATTAGAGACATTCGTTCCAGCGAGAAGGTGTTCTATCGTCAAGTACTGGATCTGTTTGCTACAAGCATTGATTATGATGCGAAAAATGAAGAAGCCAAGAAGTTTTTTGCTACCGTGCAAAATAAGATGCATTTTGCCATTCATCACCAGACTGCCAGTGAGCTTATCTACAGCCGAGTAGATGGTGATAAGGATTTTATGGGACTTAGCACATTTAAAGGGGAATTACCTACTTTAGAGGAAGCGAAAGTGGCGAAGAATTATCTTAGTGCAGAAGAATTGAAGGGTCTCAATGCCTTAGTTTCCGGCTATTTGGATTTTGCTGAAAGACAGGCACAAAGAGAAGTAAAGATGACTATGAAGGACTGGAGAGAACATGTGGATCGGATTCTTAGTGCCACAGGAGAGGACTTACTCATAGGAAACGGAAGAGTGTCCAGGGACATGATGGTGGATAAAGTGAATCAGGAATACAGAAAATACAGTGCGAAAACCTTATCACAAGTAGAAAGGGATTATCTTACTGAGATAAAAAATATCGAAAGTATTGCGGAAAAAGGTGGGAAAAATAGTAAGTAAGCTCATTGCTTTATAGAGAAAACATTTTCATTTTATGGTATACTTTTCGTTTGAGAGTAAGGGATTTCCGGAAACATTGGAAGACTTTTGCCAAGCAGAAATGCAGATGTAAAGTACAGATAAAGCGATTGTTATAAGATTTTAAGGGGGACTATGGAAGAAGCAGAGAAAATCATTTCGGTGGATCAGGTAAGCAAGGTCTATCGTTTATACGATAAGCCCATAGACCGGCTACTGGAAAGCATTAGCCTTCGGAAAAAATCTTACCATAAGGATTTCTATGCCCTGAGAGACATTTCCTTTTCCGTGGGGAGAGGAGAGGCAGTGGGGATTATCGGCACCAACGGCTCCGGTAAGTCCACCATGCTGAAGATTATTACCGGGGTACTCAGTGCCACCACGGGAAAGGTGGAAAGCCGGGGAAGCATCTGCGCCCTTTTGGAGCTGGGCGCCGGCTTTAACCAGGACTATACCGGTATTGAAAACATCTATATGAACGGCACCATGATGGGCTTTAGCAAGGCAGAGATGGATGAGAAGCTCCCTGCCATTTTGGAGTTTGCGGATATTGGAGACTTCGTTTACCAGCCCGTAAAGTCCTATTCCAGCGGTATGTTCGTTCGTCTGGCCTTTGCCCTGTATATCTCCATTGACCCGGAGGTCTTGATTGTGGACGAGGCCCTGTCCGTGGGAGATGTGTTCTTTCAGGCCAAATGCTATCACCGCATGGATGAATTAAAGCGGAAGGGTACCACCATTTTGATGGTAACCCATGACTTAGGCTCGGTAATGAAGTACTGCGACAGGGTGGTGCTTTTCCACAAGGGAGAAAAGGTTGGGGAAGGTCTTCCAGGGCAAATGGTGGACAAGTATAAGAAGATTTTGGCAGGAAAGGATCCTCATGCCGAGCAGTTTATGGAGGAGCAGAACTTCCTTGGAAATGTAGATGAAGAATCTGCCGGCACTGCCAAAACCACCGGAGCCGCCACCGCCGGTACAGTCGGAACCACCGAAAAAAACGTCGGCACAGGCATAGCCTCAGGAACCGCCGAACCCGCATCCCCCGAAGCCGGCCAATCTTCCCCAAAGCCTGTCGGCTTTATGAAAGACCATTTGACCTTAAACCCCTCCAGCCAGCAGTACGGCAACGGTAAGGCGGAGATTCTGGACTTCGGCGTGCTGGATAAGGACGGGCGCCCCGGCAATGTGCTACTAAAGGGCGAAGAATTTTCCATCAAAGAACGGATTGTCTTTCATGATGATATCGCTGCCCCCATTTTCACCTTCACCATCAAGGACAAGCGAGGCATGGACTTAAGCGGCACCAATACCCTTTTTGAAGGCAAGGAAATTCCGGCGGTGAAGAAGGGGGACGAGTATTACTGTACCTTCACCCAGAGGATGAATCTGCAAGGAGGGGAGTATCTTCTGTCCATTTCCTGCACCGGCTTCGAAGAGGGGGAGCACACGGTTTACGACAGAAAATACGACATTACCAGTATCACCGTTTTATCCAATAAAAACACCGTAGGAATTTATGATATGGAGTCGGAAGTGACTCTGGAAAGGCATGAGGCATGAGTTTTTCGAAGGTGCAATCCAACTTAATCGAATGGATTTCGTTTTTCCCCGGAGAAGGGGGGCTGGAGAAGGACAGCAAGGTCCTGCTTCTGGCAGAAAAGGACAGCCAGGAGCTTTTTGAAAAGCTACTACGAAAAAGAGTAAAAAGCATCAGTCTCCGTTTGGAGGAAGACCGCTTTGACTATATCATCATTCCGCTTCTGACCAAGCGGCATTTGATGCTCTTCCAGGGCTCCCTGGAGGAGATGCTTCGGACCTTCCTGGAGAAGTGGTTGCTTCCCGGGGGCGAAGTGATTTTGGGTATGGAAAATGAGAATGCTCTGGAGCGCATTTCCACCGGCTACTACGAGAAGGAGCCGGCTTACCAAAGCTATGACGCTTTGAAAATGCTGGAAGAGAGCCTGAAAAAGGACTACCCAAAGGCCAGGGCAAGTCTTTACTTTCCCATGCCTTCCCTGGACTATCCCATCCATTTTTATACAGAAAAAAGACTTCCCAAGGAGGGCGAGGAGAGCTACGGCTATGTGGCCCTGGGAAAGAAAGGGGTTTTCCCCCAATTTGCCCCCAGCTTTCTCTACCGTTTCCGAGGGGATGCCACGGCTATCCTTTCCATGAAGGATGTGCATAGCGAGGAAGTGGAGTATATTAAATACAACTCCGGCAGAAAGCCGGAGTACGCCCTGAAAACCGAGATTCTTCGGGATAAAGAGGGTGTTAAAAAGGTCTTAAAAGAAGGCATCGGGGCGGAGGCCAATGCCCACATTGATTCCTTGCCGAAGAAGCGGAAGCTCCTTAGCGAAAGCTTTGCACAGCGGAAGATTCAGGTTTTGGAGGAAGAAGGCTTTTGGCGGGCCTATGCCGGTTCCCAGTCCCCCTCCAGCATTTTGTACCCCTTTGTAAAGGGAAAGAGCATCGGAGAAATTCTGGGAGACTTGATTTCCCAAGGAAAGGCGCCGGTAAAGGAAATCCAGGAAGCCCTGCATCTTCTTTTGGGAGAGGAAAGCTTTATAAAGCCTGCCAACTTGGATTTACTTTTTGAAAATGTCATCATGGACGGAGAACAGGCGGTGCTCATTGACTGCGAGTGGGTGAAGGAAGAGGGAGAGGAACGGCTTTTCCTCCTGTACCGCATCCTCCATTACTGGTACGAAGAATATAAGGACAAATTAAAATACAAGGACGAAGAAAGCTTCTTCCGCCTGTTTTCCATCAACAAGCCGGAGCTTCTTTCCTGCGAGCGAAAAGAAGCCATTTTCCAGGAAGAGGTTCATGGAGAGGGACGGGAGGAAAATGTCTGGGCTTACCAGCAAAGTCGTATGAGCCCGGAGAATTTCCAAAAGCAGAAGGAAGAAATCGCCCTACGCCGGGAGCAGATTCAATATTTGCAGGAAGAGCTGAAGGAAAAGGAAATTTCCGTAAAGAAAGAGCGGGAGGTCAATCGCCTGACCAATGTGCATGTAGGCAATCTGGAAAATGTGATTCGTGCCCATGAGCGGGATATTGCCCAGCTGCAGGAGGAGCGAAATTACTTTGAACGGCACCAAAGCCTGCCTTCGAAAATCAGAAGACGGCTTTCCGCCGCCTTTAACCGCCGTTTTCCAAAGGACAGTAAGAGAAGATTGATTCTTCATTACATGGGACGAACAGTCCTCCACCCCTTTAAAACCCTGCCTTTATATTTCACGGCAGAGGGAAGAAATCGGATTTCCGGACATTTTAAGATCGGACAGGCCTATTTTGACGGGGGAAAGGTTTGCCTTCCCAAGGTAGAGAATCCCAAAGTCAGCATCGTGATTCCCTGTTATAACCAGATTCACTATACCTACCGTTGCTTACAGTCCATTCTCCGTTTCACAAGTTCCGTGGAGACGCCTTATGAGGTAATTATTGCGGATGATGTGTCCACGGATGCCACCAGAGATTTACGGCTCTTTTCGGAAAATCTGGTGATTGCCCGGAACAAGGAAAATATGGGCTTTTTGAAAAACTGCAATCAGGCAGCCGCTTTAGCTAAGGGAGAATACATTTTCTTCCTAAACAATGATACGGAAGTGACGGAGGGCTGGCTGTCCTCCTTGGTGGAGCTGATGGAAAGACGACCGGATGCGGGAATCGTAGGCTCCAAGCTGGTGTACCCGGACGGAAGATTGCAGGAGGCAGGGGGCATCATCTGGTCCGATGCTTCCGGCTGGAACTACGGCAGACTGCAAGACCCGGAGGATCCGGAGTACAACTATGTGAAGGAAGTGGACTACATTTCCGGTGCCGCCATTTTGGTGCGGACAAGCATTTGGAAGGAGCTGGGAGGCTTTGACGAGCTCTTTGCTCCCGCCTACTGCGAAGATTCCGACCTGGCATTTTCCGTGCGGAAAATGGGCAAGAAGGTGCTGTACCAGCCCAAGTCCAAGGTCATCCACTATGAAGGCATTTCCAACGGAACGGATGTGGAAGGCAGCGGCCTGAAGCGTTACCAGAAGGTTAACCAGGAAAAATTCAAGGAAAAATGGAAGGAAGAGCTGAAAAAGCAGTGCGTCAATATCGGAAGTCCCAACCCCTTCCAGGCCAGAGAACGGGGCATGGGCAAGCGCTATGTGCTCTTCGTAGACCACTATGTACCTACCTTTGACAAGGACGCAGGCTCCAAAACCACCTACCAGTACCTGAAAATGCTGGCGGAAAAGGGCGTGCAGATAAAGTTCTTAGGAGACAATTTCCTAAAGGAAGAGCCCTACACGGAAGCTTTGGAGCAAATGGGCATCGAAGTTCTCTACGGCAGTAAGATGCAGGGGGGCATTTGGAAGTGGATGGAAGACAATAAGGAGATGATTCAGATTGCTTATCTGAACCGCCCCCACATCGCCGCCAAGTACATTGACTATATCAAGGATAATACGGACTGGAAGATTATTTTCTACGGCCATGACCTGCATTTTCTCCGTCTGCAAAGGGAGTATGCCCTGAAGCCAAGACCGGAGCTTTTAGAGGAAATCGCCTACTTTAAGAGCATGGAGCTTTCCGTCTTGCAAAAGGCGGACATCAGCTATTACCCCTCCAACTTAGAGGTGGAGGAAATCCATAAGATTGACGACAGCATTCCGGTAAAGGCCATTACCGCCTATGTGTTCTCCGACTCCGTGCAGGTGGAGAAAATGACGGAAGGCCGGGAAGGAATGCTCTTTGTGGGAGGCTTTGCCCACCCGCCCAATGAGGACGGCGTGCTTTGGTTTGCCAAGGAAATCTTCCCCTTAATGCGAAGGCAGCTTCCGAACATTTCCTTCCGCATCGTGGGCAGTAAGCCGACAGAGAGGGTTTTGGCTCTGGGACAGCAGGAAGGCATCGAGGTGCTGGGCTTTGTCAGCGATGAAAAGCTTCATAGCCTCTATCAGGAAAGCCGAATGGTCATCGTACCCCTGCGCTACGGAGCAGGCGTGAAGGGCAAGGTGGTGGAAGCCCTCCACGAAGGCGCCGCCATCCTGACCACCCCCTGCGGAGCGGAAGGCATCCCGGGCATTGAAGAAGTGGTGGCTATCGAGGGAGAAGAAAGAGAATTTGCCAAAACCGGAGCACTGCTGTACCAAAACATACCTAAACTTCGGGAAATGGGACAGAAGTCCCTGGAATTTGTGGAAAAAGCATTTTCCACAGAGGCGGTATTTGATGGCATTCGGGAAGACTTCGGTCTTGGAAAAGATGGAGAAGTGCTGGACTGGAAGAAATAGAAGCAAAGTTATAGCAGTCATCTTATAGAAGTAAAGTAGTCGAAACGATTAAAGTAAATTCAGTGCCGAAAAGAAAGTTTCCGGCACAAATTCAAGAAGAAAAGTAGTGGAAATCAAGCCACTTGTACCAAGCAATCAAGCAAGGAAGTAGAAATTAAGCCACCGGCATAAACTTGAGAAAGTTCTGTAAACACCATGCCGGTGGCGAAATATTTTGTAAGGAGGGAAAATGCAAGCAATCTTATTATGTGGAGGAATGGGCACCAGACTTCGTTCCGTAGTTTCAGATCGTCCCAAGCCCATGGCGGATATTTGCGGAAAGCCCTTTTTACAGTACCTTTTGGAAATGCTCCGGGACAAGGGCATTACGGAAGTGATTTTCGCCCTGGGCTATATGGGGGAGATGATTGAAGAGTATTTTCAGGATGGCTCCGTCTTCGGCTTAAAGATTGCCTATTCCTATGAGGAAGAGCCACTAGGCACCGGGGGCGCCATCCGAAACGCCCTTCCGAAGATTTTGGAGGAAGAGGTGCTGGTGCTGAATGCGGACACCTATTTCCCCATGGATTATCAGGGACTTCTCTGTTTTCATCAGGAAAATGACGGGGACTTTAGTCTGGCCACCAGAGGGGTACCGGATATTTCCCGCTACGGCGCAGTACGAAGAGATGCAGCAGGCCGGATTTTGGCATGGAATGAGAAGCTGGAAGATGGTGGGCAGCCCTTAGCCGGGGAAATCAATGGAGGCATCTATGTGATGAAGAAGAGCCTGATTGCGGAAATCCCTGAAGGAAAGCAAAGTCTGGAGCAGGACTGCATCCCCAAATGGCTCTCCGAAGGAAAGCGAATTTTCGGCCTTCCCTTCGATGGCTATTTCATGGATATCGGCATTCCCAAGGACTATCAGCAGTTTATTACGGACGTGGAGCAGGGAAAACATGGAAGATAAAGCGTTGCAAAAAACCATTTTTCTGGATCGGGATGGCACCATCAATGAGGAAGTGTCTTACCTACATAAGGTAGAGGATTTTCGTTTTCTCCCCCATGTTTTAGAGGGCCTATCTATCCTGTCAAAAGCCGGCTTTCAGCTGGTGGTGGTGACGAATCAGGCAGGAATCGGGCGTGGCTATTACGGAGAAAAGGATGCAGAGGTGCTCCATAGTTATCTTCGAGATGAGCTTCGGAAGAGAGAGATTTTCCTGAAAGGCATCTATTACTGTCCCCACCATCCGAAGGGGATAGGAGCATACCAAAGGGAATGTGATTGCCGAAAGCCCAATCCCGGAATGCTCTATCAGGCCGAGTGGGATTTATTGCAGGGAAATGAAGCAGAGTTTCCCATTCAAAGCCCTTACCGCTTAAGCCGAGAAGAACGGGAGGCGTTGGAGCAGGGACACCGGCTAGCAGAGCGAAAAGCTTGGCTTTCCCACTCCTATATGATTGGCGATAAAATTTTGGACTGTGAAGCCGGAGAAAACTTTGGCGTACAGCCTATCCTTCTGGCTACCGGCTACGGGAAAGAGGAGAAAAAGAAGCTGGAAGAGGAAGGGAAGCCTTGCCCTCCATACTTTGAAAATTTAGAGGAAGCTGCGAGATGGATTGTAGAGAGGGAGCTGTAACTATTGAAGAAAGAAGCTCCAATGCAGTATAGGCATGAAATCGGGAACGCTCCTGTTAACTTCACCTTCGTAGTGAGGGACTGTTTTCCTTGCACAGTGCGCTCTGATGCAGTATGGGGCTGTCTTCGGG
>CALHIC010000498.1 GCA_938030845.1 uncultured Oribacterium sp.
GAACTCTTTCTTTCGCCTGTTCTTGTCTTTCGACTGATTTTTTGCCTTTTGGCTGTTACGGTCCGAAGACCGGTGTCCTCTTCCTAAGGAAGAGATGTTTTGTGGCAAGTTTTTTGGTTTTATCCTTGCTACAAGATATATATCGGAGACAAATATTAAAAAATAAGTATTATGTGAAAAAATTTTTTTATGCTAAAATATCGATGGTATTTCTTAGTTTATTACTATTTATGAGAAAAAAGGAAACACTTTATTTTCTATTATTTACAACAAAGGAGAAAGGATAAATTTCATGGGACAGATTCAGATAGAAAGAACGGACATTGAAGGATTATGTATTATCACTCCCACCATCCACCAGGACAGCAGAGGCTATTTTATGGAAAGCTACAATGAAAGAGATTTTAAGGAGCAGGGACTTAATCTTCGTTTTGTACAGGACAATCAGAGTATGTCTGTAAAGGGTGTATTACGGGGACTGCATTTTCAAAAGCAATATCCCCAGGGAAAGCTTGTTCGCGTCTTAAAAGGAAGAGTTTATGATGTGGCTGTAGATTTAAGAAAGAACAGCAAAACTTACGGCAAGCATTTCGGTATTACCCTTAGTGAAGAAAATAAAAAGATGTTCTATATTCCGGAGGGCTTTGCCCATGGTTTCCTTGTACTTTCCGATACCGCGGAATTTGCCTATAAGGTAACAGATTTCTACCATCCCGGAGACGAAGGCGGTCTGGCATGGAATGATCCAAGTATCGGCATTCAGTGGCCGGAGTTAAAGGGTACTTATGCCGGAAATGCGAAAAAAGACGGTTACACCATGGAAGACGGCAGTCCCCTTCTTCTCTCCGAAAAGGATGAGCTCTGGCTTCCTCTGGCAGAAACCTTTTCCTTTTAACGCATGAGCATTCCTACTCTTTTTACCTATACCGTTCCGAAAGATTTTGCAAACAAATCGATCGAAGCTTTTCTTCTGGAACAGGGCTATACCAAAAGCCTTCTTTCCGCTTTAAAGAGAGTTCATTTTTTTGAGGAGGAAATTGAGCATTACGGGATTGAAAAAAATGGTCAATGGGCCTTTACCGTAGATCATTTGGCGGAGGGGGATTGCCTGTCTGTCTACCTTCCCGCGGAGGAAGAGAACAGTGCTCCGCCCTATGATTTCCCATTGGATATTGTTTATGAAGACCGGGATATCCTGCTGCTAAATAAGCCTGCAGGACTTCCCTGTCATCCCTCTCCCGGACATTTTGAAAAGACTTTAGCCGGTGCCGTAGTTTTTTATCAGATGCAGAATTCTTCTGCATCTTCTTTTGTTTGCCACTTTATCCACAGGTTGGATTTGGACACCAGCGGTTTAATCCTTCTGGCAAAAAATCGTCTGGCGGCATCGATTCTAAACAAAGACATGAAGGAAGGACGTATTCAAAGAAGCTATCTGGCTTTTTGTCAGGGAAATCCCGAATTTTCCCTCGGTCATGTTCCTGGATTCAGACGGGTTCATGAGAGCGAAAAAGAAGAATTTGATTATGCCTTTGCCATATCTGCGCCTATCGCCAGAGTAGAAGAAGAAAAAATGCTGAGAACCGTGGATTTTCAAAAAGGACAGGAAGCCCTAAGTTATTTTAATGTCTTAAACTATTTTCCCAATAACAACTATTCTCTTCTGCAGCTTCAGCTGGCCACCGGCCGGACCCATCAGATTCGTGTCCATCTTTCTTACCTCTCCTGTCCCTTACTGGGGGATAGTCTTTACGGCAATGAAGAAAGTATTGTTTCACAAAATATAGGCTTGTCCCGTCAGGCACTCCACTCCTACTCCATTTCCTTTACCCATCCGATTGGGAAAGAAAAAATGTTTTTTAAACGGGAACTGCCTCCAGATCTATCCCTGCTCCTACAATAGGCAAAAAAGTGCTCAGAATATGTCTGAGCACTTTTTCTTTGGGCCTTAGACAGCCCCTATTGATTGTATGCAATTAAGCTTTTTTCTCTTCCTTTGGCAATACAATATTCAAGAATACTGCAATGATGGTTGCCAAAACTACAGGAGACTTTCCGAAAATCATAGTAAAAGATGTCGGGAACAATTCCAAGGATGCAGGAGCCTGCGCAATACCCACTCCGATAGCAGCCGCAAGACCTACTACTGTAGTAGAACGAGCAGTTAATGGTTCCTGTGTAATCAACTTAATTCCGGTCATCGCAATGGTAGAGAATACAGTAATGGTAGCTCCTCCCAAAACACACTGAGGAATAGTGGTAAGTAATGCAGAGAACTTAGGGCACAATCCGCAAATCAGAATAAGCAAACCTGTGGTTGCAAATACCTTTCTTGCTACTACCTTGTTGGAAATTACGATACCCACATTTTGAGAATAGGTTGCTGTGGGAAGACCTCCAAAGAATGCTGTAAGGAAGTTAGTAGCACCGTAGGCAATAATTCCGCCGCGCAACTCGTCATCACTGGGCTCTCTGTTAAATCCACCCATAGTAGTTGCTGTAAAATCACCGATAGCCTGAATGGAGTTAATGGCAAAAAGCAAGCCGATAGAAATACAAGCAGGTGCATTGAAAGAAACACCGAATGGCAGGAAGTGAGGAAGCGCAAACCAAGAAGCGGTTCCAATTTTGTCAAAGGAAATCATCCCAAAACCAAGAGCCACAAGATATCCTACAAGCATACCTAAAAGGATAGACGCTAACTTGAAAATGCCCTTACCAAAGATACTAAAGCACATTACAGCAATTAAGGTAATAAATGCTACCAACCAGTTCTGCCAAGATCCGTAGTACAGTGCAGGATTAATGGTAATCCCTTTTTCAGCAAGAGTCTGCATTCTGTTTGCTACTCCGCCGGCCATATAATTTACCGCTGTTGGATACAAGGATAAACCAATGGTAAATACTACTGTTCCGGTAATCAGTGGTGGGAAAAATTTACGAATGCTCTTAACAAATATTCCTACTACAACAGCAACGATTCCACCAACCATCATTGCTCCAACGATAGCACTTACTCCACCGCCATCTTTGGCAATGGCCTGCATACTGGGAAGATAAGCAAAGCTGATTCCTAAAATCATAGGAAGTCCGGCACCGAAAACGCCCTTCTTTAAGGGAAAGAGCTGTAAGAAGGTACAGACTGCAGACATGGTTAAGGATGCCTGAATCAAGATAATTCTTTGTCCAATTTCCAATCCTGCTACATTAGAGATGATAATCGCCGGTGTTACACAACCGATAATCATAGCCACCAAGTGCTGTAGCGCCAAAGAAATGGTAGGTGCCACATCAGGCTTTCCATCCCATTTAAACAACTCTTCCATTTTGTTTTGTTCTACACCCATTTTCGCCCCTCCTGACCAAAATTTTTTTTTGGGAACAAATTAATTTTTTGACTTCACTAATACTAGCTATTTTTTTAACAGATTACAACTTGGCATTTCTTACAGAAATTTTTTTCGTATTTTGTGAAAGATTCTTAATGAAATGCAAAGTAGCCTTCCTCTGTTAATAGTGCATCCATGCGGATATCCGTTTTCTCCATGGGAATCTTATCGTAAAGTAACCAGGAAAAGCATAAACATAGCTTTTTCCCCCTGCTCTTTTCCAAGAATCGATCGTAGTAGCCTGCTCCATGCCCCAGTCTTCCCCCCCTTTGATCCGCCATTACACAGGGAATCAAAGACAAGTCAAAGCACCGGTCCGTAGAAGAAGGGAGTTCTTTTCTTGGTTCTAAAATTCCATAGGTCTGGGGAATCAGTTCCTCCATACTATGAATCTCTACCGCCTCCATCAGATGCTCTTTTCCCGGAATACATCGGGGAACGCACACTCTTTTCCCCATCTGTAAAGCCGTTTCCAAAATGATTCTGGTGTCCACCTCCCCTTCCATACTCACATAGGAGAAGATCCTTTCCGCTTCCAGAAAAAAAGGAGATTGCAAAAGGCGAAGATGAATTTCCCTATTGGCCTTGTCCAGCTGTTCTGCGGAAATTCCTCTCTTTCTTTCCTTTGCAAGCTCTCTAAGTGCATCCTTTTTCTTTTTCTGATCCAAAAATGAAAAAAATGCCATACTTCCTCCTAAAGACAGTTCAACCCTTACAAGGAGAAAGTATAGCATGAATCTTTTTAATTATAAACAAAAATAAAACTTATATAAGCAAATAATAAATTGCCTACCCTTTTTCATTTCACAATAAAAATAGGATATC
>CALHIC010000499.1 GCA_938030845.1 uncultured Oribacterium sp.
CATGATGAAGTATACGGCAATCATGCATACCGCCAGCAAAGGAAAGGCGGCGATAAATAAAAAGCGGGCATAGCGCATAATCCATTGCTGAGGCGTATCTTCCAAGACAACGTTCTTCGGAAGCCGTGCTTTGGAAAGATGGTAAGCACTAAGAACTCGATTATCTACCACAAGCTTTCCTGGGCTATCTTCTTCCGCTGAGGTTTTCTCCACATCCTTCTTGCCTGATAACACATCCATCATCAAAAGGCTGGCATCCTTGGCCATTTGTTTTATGTCCGGTGCTCTTCCGGCCAAAAATCCCCTTACATTATCCAACATGCCATAGCTATACACCGGAACATTGGCTCTGGACAAAATCATTTTCCTAGCCTGATTGCCGGGGTAGTAATTGCCGTCCTCATCCAATGTGGTAGAAATGTAAAGCACAATACTCTTTTCATCCAGCTTCTCAATCTCTTCCAGAAACTCCTCTTTTTTCATCTGAGAAAAATTAAGGCCGGCAAAACGATAGGAGGAAAAGCTTCGTTGCAAGGAGAAAAACTCTTCCTTAGCTTGATTTCCCCAATAAGTATTATCATAAAGCACCATAATGGTGTCCGCTCCCATTTGCAGGGAGGCAGCCAAGCTTAAAGTATCTTTTAAAAAGGAGGGACTGTAATATCCTGAAATCTTGGGATTTTTAGCCGCATTCTTTGCCAGTTCCTGATTGCTGATGCTGAAAAAAATGATGGGAATATCCGGAAAAAGCTCCTCCTGCTTTTCCAAAACGAATTCCAAAGCTCTATCATCCCCCACCAAAACGCCATCATAGGGCTTTTCTCTATTCTCCAAACGGGTTTGTACAAAGGTATAAATTGCCTCGATATCCTTATCATGTCCAAAATGCTGAAAATCCATGTTGATGGTATCCAAATGAATATTGGATTGATTAATGATGGATTCTATTCCCTCCAGCTCACTGGCAAAAAGCGGAGAAGATGTATCGTAGGAGCTCAGAAAAAGAATGTTCTTTTTCTCCGGGAGCATATAGCTCTCATCGCTCTCCTTCCATTCCTTCCATTCCTT
>CALHIC010000500.1 GCA_938030845.1 uncultured Oribacterium sp.
TAAATATGAATAATCGATTACAAGCAATTCTCTCAAAAGTTTGTTTAAAGGAAAAGGAAGCCGATCTGGTTATGAAAAATGCCCGCATTCTGGATGTTTTTACCGGCAGTATTTATTCCGGTGATGTGGCTGTCTCCCAGGGCTATATTGCCGGAATCGGGGAATACCGGGGAAAGAAGGAAATCGATGCCAAGGGGCAATTTCTGGTTCCCGGTTTTATAGATGCCCATTTGCATCTCGAATCCACCATGGTAACTCCTCATGAATTAATCACTCTGGCAGCTTTGAAGGGAACCACCTGCTTTATTGTGGACCCCCATGAAGCCTGTAATGTTTCCGGTAAAGAGGGCATCGATTACATTTTACAGCAAAGCGCGAAAAGTCCCGCCAATGTCTTTGTGATGCTTCCTTCCTGTGTACCCTCCACGGAGATTGACGACAACGGCGCTGTCTTTTCCGCAGAGGATATGAAGGAATATCTGGATAACCCCCGCATCTTAGGGCTGGGAGAGGTGATGGATGATTATAGCGTGATTCATCGGGAGAAGAAAATGATGGAAAAGCTCTCGCTGTTTTCCCGGCATGTTTTAGACGGTCATGCCCCCTTTCTTCCCAAAGAAGACTTGCAGGCCTATGCCTTAAACGGCATTCAAACGGATCACGAGGCGGTGGATTTTGACTATGCCCTGGAGCAGATTCGTGCGGGAATGCACATCCATATTCGGGAAGGCTCCGCCGCAAGGAATTTAGAGGCTTTGGTTAAGGGAATACTGGCTCACAAGATGGATACCAGAGCATTTTCCTTCTGCACCGACGATAAGCACATTGAAGACATCATAAGAGAAGGGCATATCTCCCACGCCGTTCGAAAGGCTATTGCACTGGGACTTCCCACCTGCTCCGCCTATCAAATGGCTACCATCAATACCGCGGAATGTTACGGCTTATCTCATCTGGGGGCTATCACCGTGGGCAGACAGGCGGATTTTCTTCTGATTTCCGACCTGGAAAATGTTGAAATCACAGCCGTATATCACAAAGGAAAGAAAGTGGTGGAATCCGAGCATTTAAGCATCCCCCGCTGTCCTTCGAAGCTGAAGAAAACCGTTCACCTCTCTCCTCTGAAAGAAAAGGCTTTTCGTTTGCCCATTTCTAAGCAGGAAGTAAATGTCATTGCCATGGAAGAAGGGCAGATTACCACCAAACGTTTACAGGTGATGCTGAAACGATGCGGCAATTTTACCGGAGAAGAATATCCGGAATATCAGAAAATCGCCGTAATAGAACGGCATAAGGGAAGCGGAAAAATCGGATTGGGCATCTGCCAAGGTTACGCAATCCATGGGGGAGCCATTGCCAGCTCCGTCAGTCATGATTCCCACAACCTGATTGTGATTGGGGACAATGACCGGGATATGTGCTTAGCCGTCAATGAACTCATCCGCCTGCAGGGAGGATTTGTTCTGGTACAGGGAGGAAAGGTTTATGATTCTCTGGCTCTTCCTATTATGGGATTGATGTGTGATTGCGGTTTTATAGAAGCCAATGCACATCTGGAAAATATGAAGCAAAAAGCCCATGAAATGGGGGTTCCCGGTGGAATGGATCCCTTTATCAGCCTGTCCTTCCTGGCCTTACCGGTGATTCCGGAGATTCGCATTACGCCAAGAGGGCTTTGTCTGGTGCAGAATGGGAGGCCCAGGTTGATTCAGTAAGGAAAGAGTCGTTTCAGGAAAAGAATATAGTGAAGTTAAGATTTTATGCAGTATGGTACTGATTCCGGGGCACGCTCCCGCTAAGCTCGCCTTCGTAGCTGTTCTAAGTTCAAGCTACGCTTCGCTTGCTTTCACTAAGAACAGACGGGCTCACATTGCCCCGAAATCAGTACCATACGCATAAAATTCCTGCTTGGCTTTTGTCTACTACACTATCCTTTTCTTTAAAACGACATCTTTACTTACGGAATCACATTGCCCCGAAATCAGTACCATACTGCATAAAATTCCTGTTTGGCATCCGCCCGAGCTTTTTCCGCTTTAGATATAACTATTTTCTATATCTAGTTAAAAGAAATCTATTCTTTACAATACCGACTCTTTTCTTTAGGATAGAAATATTACAAAGGACGTTTTTTTCTATAGAAATAAGAACTGTTGAAAACTTTACATCTTAACCTGAAATGCTTTACTCGATTTTTATAGAAAGAAGGATTCCAAAAATATTTTCTGAAATGAGGGAGTTAGTATGGGAAAGAAAAAATGGCTGAGTCTTCAACAGACTGTGTGGATTGCCTTAGGGCTTGGTTTGGGTTTGGTCTTCGGACTGATTATGCCTGAGTTTTTCTATACTCCTCTAAATGTAATTGCCACCATTTACATGTCATCCTTGAAAATGATGATTTTCCCTTTGGTGTTTTGTAGTCTTCTGACCGGCATTATGGGCATCGGCTCCATTGCCAAAACCGGAAAAATCGGGCTCTATTCTCTTTTGTGGTTTACGGCAACCACCCTTTTTGCCAGCGCACTGGGACTTTTCCTTCCCGGACTTCTCCATCTTGGAGCAGGAGCTCAGATTGTCGCTACTGACGTAAAGGTGGATGCGGTAGAGTTTAAAAGCCTTCTGGGAACTTTGGAAAATATCATTCCCTCCAATCCTATTGCGGCATTTTCCGAGGGAAATATGCTTCAGGTGCTTTCCTTTTCCATCATTATGGGACTGGCCTGCCTCTCTCTAAAGGAAAAGG
>CALHIC010000501.1 GCA_938030845.1 uncultured Oribacterium sp.
GAGGAGGCATTGCAATATCTGCCCAAGGAAAGACTGTGGCTAAATCCGGACTGCGGCTTTGCTACCTTTGCCAATCGCCCTGTAAATGAATTTCCCTGTATTGAGGCCAAATTAAAGGAGTTGCACAGAGCCCAGGAATTTTTACGGAAAAAGTATTAGGAGGAAGCTTGTGGAAAGCCATGAATATGAAATGCACCATCAGGACTTACGCTATCGCGGTATTGTAAGGCAGGATGGTCAGGTTCAGGTCTATATGCAAAACCATTGTATAGATTCTTCTAAAGAAATGGAGTTTGACAGCAAAAAAGATACGGACACCTCTGTGAACCTTTTCTGTGCAGGCCTGCTTTCCGGAATTCTTCATGGCATTTGCAGTTTTATGAAGAAGGATGGGAATCCTTTGGAGGATGTGGAAGCAAAGGCGAGGGTGGTTTTAGACCACCCTCTATCCTACTTAGGGGTAAAAGGATACGAAGAAAGCCCGAGAATCTCTAAAATTACCATTGACCTGTATTTCTATAGCTTTTTGGAAGAGGAAGAGACGATTGAACGGTGTCGGGAAGCCTTGAAGAAGAATATTTTGTATCAAACAATTCTTCCGGCGATAGAGATAGAGCTTCGTTACCATAGTTCTCTTTAAAGAAAATTCCATTGTAGTGTTACGATTTTTGACACAACCCGAGTAATGCAATTTTTGCCATAGTCAAAGTAATGTGATTTTTGCCATAATCCGGGTATTACGATTTTTTACAAAACTTGTGCTGTTTAGGCCTCTATGTTAAAATGGCAAAGGAAAGGGAGGTCTATTTCCATGAGTGATTATAGAGAAAAGAAGAATGCCCGCTTGCTAATGGCGATACACGGTTTACAGGCTGAGCCTAATCAGCAGTGGGAAGACCGTCTGATGGATGCGTTGAATCATCATACAGAATTTTATGTGCCTATGCGAACTGTGGGAGAAGGTCAGGAAAGAAAGCCTGCCTTTGCCGTAGTAGAGGATAAGGACCACAATCATTTTTATGTTTTGTTTACTTCACAAGAAAAGGCAAAGCATTGGACTAAGGGCCTGGAAACCCATGCCGTTTTAAGCTTCCACCAGGTAGCTTCCATGGCTTTGGGAGATCCGAGAATCTCCGGCTTTGTGATTAATATGAATACCGAAAACTTTATCCTGTGGCGTCAGTTTATCGTAAATTGCTTCCACCAGAATCAAGCGCATTTGATGGGACAGGATCCGGTGCAGGTTTCCGATGCTATTGAGTTTTCCGACCCGGTGGGAGACACCAAGGAACTGGAAGAGGCTCTGGCAGAGTATATGCGGGATGACCAGAATGTTACGGCCGCTTACTTGGTGGGAGCCCGTCAAAATGATAAGGAGTTTAACGTTTGCATCGTAAGTCATGTAGGCAGCATTCAGCCTAGCTTCTCCAACATTTCCGTATTGGGAAGAGATTTTGGCGGAAATACACCTCTAGCGGTAATGTCTTATCAGAATAAGAAGGCGGAAGACGCGGTTAAGGACAGAATGCCCTTCTACAGAAGACCTTTCGTTTTATAAGCCGGAAAAGATGGTATATCTTATAGAAGATAGAGAGAAGCAGACAGAAAAGTATTCTTGAATATAAGTGTTCTGTGATATAGGAGTATTAGACAAAGTAGAACAAACATCAGAAACAGAAGAAAAGCCAATTAGGAGTCCGTTTTTTCGGACTCTTTTTTTGTTAGCATAAAGTCGTATTAGATAAAACGAATAAAATAGAACAAAAATAAAAACAAACATTTATTCGAGAATATCTATTTACAAAACAAATGTACTGTTTTATAATATGGAAAAGCTAATCCGAAAGGAAGCGAGGAGGAGAAAATGATGAAGATTACGTTAAAAACTTTTGAGATATTTGTTGCTTGTATGTTAGGATTCGGTCTGGTAGGGATGCTGTCGATCCTTCCTCAGGTAAGATGGATGGCGTACTTTGCCGTTGTGGCTTCCCTGTTCTTTTTATGGCAGATTGAAGAAGAAAAGAAGAGAAGAAAGAAAAAAGTACAGTTCTATAAGAAGATGGGAAAGATTATTGCTCGTAGACTCCATGAAAGTGCCTAGGTAGATGGGGTACATATAAGCTTGGTATTTGTGACAGCGTATGATACTTTGTTTTAAGATAGTAAGCATAGCGAAATATCGGAATGTATATAGAGATTTTTTAAAGCGGAAAAGCTCTTGGAAGGTCTTTGAAAAAAGAAAAAAGTTGCTCGAAGGAGCAACTTTTTTTGAACTCTTATTCATAATGACTGCCCTGCGATACGCAAGACATCTTGATTATTCAGCTGCGATTGCTCCGGTTGGGCATGGCTCTTCACAAGCGCCGCAATCGATGCAAGTATCTGGATCTACAACATACTTTGTTGGGCCCTCAGAAATTGCCTCTACTGGACATACTGCTGCACATGCTCCACAGCTTACGCACTCATCACTAACTACGTGTGCCATAATGGTTCCTCCTTTTTAATGATAAATAGACTAAGTGTAACTTCACCTCCCAGTAAAGTCCCCTATATTCTAAAACATTTGCGGAATATTGACAAGAATTTCTCAGAATTCCCTTGTTCAAAATAAAAACCAGCGGATTGTACCTGTACTATCTAGCCATTTTCTTAGTATCTATTTCGTTTCTATCTTTGGGTGTTTGAAGAAGCGTTCACAACAGGTGTTGTCAAACGGATATGCTCTTCCGGTTGAACGTTACACTTTAGTTATTGAGTTTGGAAAAGGCTTTGGTACTTCGAATCTATGTAATATGAGAAAGTTTTACCTTACTTACCAAAAATGCGACACATTGTGTAGCAAATTGATCTGGTCACAATATAGGTTGTTGATGCGTGTCCAGGATGAATTGAAGCGAGAGCTGAATCTGGATGATTTTCAGAAGCTTGAAGAAGAAAGTAACTTTTAGAACATACCGGGGAAAAAACCATAGCCGAAAGCTTTGGAATCCAGTATACTAAGTCCTATGATTTTAAATATCTCTAATCTAAGTAAGTCCTATGTAGGGCAATCAGTAGTAAAGGAAGTATCTTTTCATCTTGAGGAAAAGGAAAAAGCAGCCATTGTGGGAATCAATGGTTCCGGAAAGACTACGTTACTCCGCTGTATTCTGGGAATTGAGGAGGCAGATGAGGGGGGGATTGCATTTTCCAAAGATAAGAAGATGGCTTACCTTGCGCAGCAGCATGCGGATATGGAACAGGAAGAGGAAGAATATGAGTCTCTTTCCGGAGGGCAGAAGACCAAGAAGAGATTGGAAGAAATCCTGATGGAAAAGCCTGATCTCTTGATTTTGGACGAGCCTACCAACCACTTGGATATCGGCTCTATTCAGTGGTTGGAGAAGGTCCTAAAGCGCTATGACGGGGCTGTTCTTTTGGTATCCCATGACCGATACTTTTTAGATAAAATCGTGACGAAGGTAATTGACCTGGAACGGGGAAAGGCCCGGATGTATCTGGGAAATTACACCGCCTATGTGGAGAAGAAGAAAATGATTCGGGAGGCAGAAAGAAAGGCCTACGAGAATCAACAGGCGGAAATCAAACATCAGGAAGCGGTTATCGAAAAGCTAAAGCAGTTCAACCGGGAAAAAAGCATTAAGAGGGCAGAGTCTCGAGAAAAGCTTCTGTCCAAGGTGGAGCGACTGGAGCAACCGGAGGACTTGCAGAATGAGATGCGACTTTTGTTTATGCCAAGGGAAGCTTCCGGAAATGACGTCTTGATTGCGAAAGATCTAGGAAAAAGTTTTGATGGTAAAAGGCTGTTCTCCCATGGGACTTTTTCCATTCAAAGAGGGGAGCATGTGGCGGTAATCGGTGATAACGGTACCGGAAAGACAACGCTTTTAAAGATTTTAAATGGGCTGATTCAGGCGGATGAAGGGGAGTTTCGTCTGGGCTCTAAAGTGAAGATTGCCTACTATGACCAGGAGCATGCCGTTCTTCATATGGAAAAAACCCTGTTTGATGAGATTCAGGATACGTATCCGGATATGAATAACACCCGGGTTCGTAATGTACTGGCGGCCTTCCTTTTTACCGGGGATGATGTGTATAAAAGAGTGGGGGATCTTTCCGGTGGGGAAAGAGGCAGAGTGAGCTTGGCAAAGCTTATGCTTTCCGATGCCAACTTCCTGATTCTGGATGAGCCTACCAACCACTTGGATATTCAGGGAAAGGAGGTTCTGGAAGAAGCCATCCGTAACTATGAGGGAACGGTTTTATATGTTTCCCATGACCGATATTTTATCAACAGAACAGCCACAAGAATAATGGAGCTTTTTTCCAATCGTTTTGATAATTATATCGGAAATTACGACTATTATCTGGAAAAGAAGGAAGACGTCAGAAGCTACGGTGACAGCCTTCAGAAAGATGTAGTACAAAACACTTGGGTAGACCCTGAGGAATTAAAGAAAGCGCAGGAGAAAGAGGCAGCCAAGCAGGACTGGGCATCTCAGAAGGAATTTGCCGCAAAGAAAAGAAAATGGGAAACCAGTCTAAAAAAGGCGGAAGAAGAAATCGCTCGCTTGGAAGAAAAAATCACGGAACTCTCCACCGCCATGGAAGAAGTGGGAAGTGATGCAGGCAGACTGATGGAGTTGCATAAAGAGCAGGAAGCCGCAGAAGCCTCACTACAAGAGCAATACGCCATCTGGGAAGAAAGCTCCTTGGCATTGGAAGAGCTGGAAGAGGGATAAAAAAGGGACTGTAAAATCAAAATATTTTCGAAAATTCTTTATTATTTTGATTTTTACAGCTC
>CALHIC010000502.1 GCA_938030845.1 uncultured Oribacterium sp.
CATGCCATCAATACGTCTTCAGTGTCATAAAGGATTTCTGGTTTTCCCGCTATTCGAACTTGTGATCTGATATAGTATTCTCTTCCTGCAACACCTTCCATAAGAGGCAAATCTACAGAAGACTTGGATCCATCATCTGTCCAAACTACCAGCTTTATTACTGCATGGTCATAATCCGGAACGATGATAATGCCTCCATTTTTCGGGGAATCCATATCATCAAAGCCAATCTCTATCGGTTCTTTGTTTAGCAGTTTTCCCTGATGATATTCTGAATAATAAATCTTGAGTCGAGCAAACTTATCAGTGGTCGTAAATTGATAAGCATTTGCTCCATCCGGTCCTGCAATCAGATTCACCGTCTGCATTTCTACACTATTCTCGGCCATCGGTGTAATAAAGTTCATCGGTCTGTAGCCACGATATAGGGAAGTAGCAATTACCGCAGTTGTAAGTATGGAAAGAATCAGCAATGCACAAATGATATACTTCAAGCTTTTTTGTTTGCGCTTACTGTCTGTAACAACACTGATGATATTTTCTTCCGACTTCTTTTCGATATTCTCATGGACAATATCTTCGCCGGCTAAAAACTCGTTAATACTAATGCCTAAAAGGGAACAAAGGTCAAAATAAAGCGATACATCCGGAAGGCAAATGCCTCGCTCCCACTTGGAAACAGACTTATCGCTCATGCCTATTTTCTCGGCAAGCTGCTTTTGGGTCAGCCCCAAATTCTTTCTTTTTCCCGCAATATACTTTCCGATTTTAACAAGATCCATACAGTCCCCCTTTCCTATGATGTGATAGTATCCCATAGGTAAGAGAAATCACAGCTCTTAAAAGTAGAATTTCCTCCTATTCCTCTGAAAATGGATTTCCTCCCTCCATAGAAAAAGCGGCGGAAAAGCTTTCTCCGATATCCTGTAATTGCTTCGCCAAGCCGGAGTAGCGTTTTAGCTCCTGCTCGTTGTGAAGCATTTCCAGAAAGACCTTGGGATGCCCCAAAAGGCAGACACAGGACTTAGCTCTGGTAATGGCGGTGTAAAGAATATTTCTGGTCATCAGCATTTTCGGTCCCGGGTACATGGGAAGCAGTACCGCCGGATATTCCGAGCCCTGGGATTTATGAATGGTAATGGCATAGGCCAGCTCCAGATTTTCCAAATCCTGAAAGTTATAGACCACCTTTCTCTCCTCAAAGAACACCGTTACCGTCTTTTGGTAGGCATTGATTTCCGTTATCTTTCCGATATCCCCGTTAAAAACCCCTTCTCCGCTTTCTATGGGCAGGTTAAAGTTTCCGGGAATCTCCCAGGCCAGCTGGTAGTCATTTTTGATTTGCATAACCTTATCTCCCAGACGGAAAATGTTGCCGCTTCCTTCAAACTCCGGCTTGTTCTTTCCGGGAGGGTTCAAGCGTTCCTGTAAAAAACGATTCAGATTTTCCACTCCCAAAAGTCCCTTTTTCTGAGGGGACATTACCTGAATGGAAAGAGGCTCGGTAGAAAGATATTTGGGCAGCTTCTCCTTCATCAAAATGGCGATATTTTCCAGAATCTGCTTCGGCTCCTGCCCCCGAATAAAGAAAAAGTCCCCGGATTTCTTTCCCAGATCCGGTTCAATGCCCTGGTTGATTTTATGGGCATTGACTACAATATCCGACTCCATGGCCTGCCGGAAAATCTTCTTCAGGGAAATGGTTTTCATGCATTGAGAGGCAATAATATCCTTCAACACATTTCCCGCGCCCACGGAGGGAAGCTGTTCACTGTCCCCCACCAAAATCAAACGACAGCCCACGGGAACGGCACGAAGCAGGGCATCCATTAAATACAGATCCACCATACTCATTTCATCCACAATCAGCACATCATATTCCAGAGGGTTTTCTTCGTTTCTTTGGAACAGGGAAAAATCCCGATCCTCCTGCTCCTGATCCTCCCGGCCCATGTATTCCAAAAGCCGGTGCAGGGTTTTTGCCGGATAGTCCGTGGCTTCTCCCATTCGTTTCGCCGCTCTTCCGGTGGGGGCAGCCAAAGCAATGCTCTTTCCCTGTCCGGTAAAGATCTGTAAGATGGTTTTGATAGTAGTTGTCTTTCCTGTTCCCGGCCCTCCGGTAATGACCAAAACCCCGGAGGATGCGGCCAGGCTTACCGCCTTTCTTTGGAGAGGATCCAGGGTGATTTTTTCCCTGTCCAAAAGCGTATCTATGGCCTTTTCCCAGGAATCCACATGGGCCTCTTCCTCTTCCACATTTAACTGTAAAAGCCGGGAGGCCACCCGCATTTCCCGATAATAGGTACTGGCCCGGTAGACATTTTCCCCCTTGACCTTCACCTTTCCTTGCAGTTGCAGCTCCAGAAGCTGCTCTTCCAAGTCCTCCAGAGGCATCTCCAAAATCCGCTCCGCCTCTCTTTTTAAAATCGAAAAAGGAAGGTAGCAATGTCCATGCCACTCTCCCTGTAAGAGGGTATAGTTGATGCCGGCTCGCATACGGAAGGGGGATTCTTTCTCCACTCCCACCTTTTTCGCCAGTTCATCACATTTCTTAAAGCCTACTCCCTCCAGCTCCTCCGCAATACGGTAGGGATTTTCCTGTAAAACCTGCAGGGTTTCCCCTTGAAAATGCTGATAAATCTTATAGGAGAGATTTAGGCTGATGCCATAGCCCTGTAAAAGGAGGAAAATGTCCTGCTGCTCCCGCTGGCCGGAAAGGTTCGTAGCAATATCCATGGCCTTTTGCATGGAAATGCCGTGAATTTCCGCAAGGCGCTCCGGCTCCTCCTCCATAATCCGTAGGCTGTCTTCCTTAAATTTTTTTACAATTCGGGCGGCAATGGCCTTCCCGATTCCCTTAATGGCTCCCGAAGCCAAATATTGTTCAATGCCAAAAAGACTGTCCGGAACCTCCAGCTGATACTCCTCTACGCTGAACTGCTTGCCGTATACCGGATGTTCCTTCCAGCGTCCCTTGGCCTTAATCTTTTCGGACACAGAAATATGGGAGAAGCTTCCCACCAAAGTGAACTCTTCTCCCTTATCCGTAATGCTACACACGGTGTATCCCGTTTCCTCGCTGCGAAAAACGATATGGGATACATTTCCTTCTATTTCTTCCAGACTAGAAGTCATCATCATCGTTACTTAAATCAATGGACTTTCCTGTTCCGATAGCCACCGCTGTAAGAGGATCCTCTGCCAGCATGGTGGTGATTCCGGTCTTTTCCTGCATCAGCTTATCTAAACCGTAAAGAAGGGCTCCCCCTCCGGTCATCACGATTCCCCGCTCATAGATATCCGCCGCAAGCTCCGGCGGAGTTCTTTCCAGAACGTGATGTACCGCATTCACAATCATGCTTGCCGGCTCTAAGAGAGCATCCAAAAGCTCATCAGAGCTTACTACTACCGTCTTTGGCAGAGCCGTAACCAGATTTCGTCCACGAACCTCCATGGTCACATTTTCCGGTCTCTTGCTGGCACAGCCGATATTGACCTTCATTTCCTCGGCAGTTCTTTCTCCAATAAGAAGGTTATGTTTCTTTCTCATATAGCGGAGAATGGCCTCATCAAAATCATCTCCGGCCACCTTAATGGACTCGGAAACCACCGGACCTCCTAAAGCAATGACTGCAATGTCGGAGGTTCCTCCGCCGATATCGATAATCATATTTCCCTGGGGCTTGTATATGTCGATCCCTGCACCGATTGCTGCTGCCACCGGCTCCTCGATAATGCTTACCTCTCTGGCTCCTGCATGGCTGGCTGCATCCTGTACTGCCTTCTTCTCCACCTCCGTTGCTCCGCTGGGAATGCAAACGCAGATTCTGGGCTTTCTCAGGGTTCTTCTTCCTACAGCCTTATTGATAAAGTACTTCAGCATCTGCTCGGTTCTGGTGTAATTGGAAATCACGCCCTGACGAAGAGGACGGACAGCGGAAATATTGTCCGGAGTTCTTCCCAGCATAAGACGGGCATCCTCACCAAAGGCTACCACTTCATCATTTTCTTTATTTACCGCAATGACAGAGGGCTCTTTCAGTACAACCCCTCTACCCTTTATATAAATCAGAATACTGGATGTTCCCAAGTCGATTCCGATATCATTTGAAATCAAGGAAAACATAAATTCCTCCATAAATAGCCACAATATATCTTTTATAGTATAACGGATTGAAAAAGAAAGGGAAAGTAGTCTTAGACAGATATTTTTTTAATATTTTTGAAGTTTCTATTCCACTATTTTTCTTTTTATAGGACTAACAAAACTATACTTTTTCCCATTTCTTCTCTATACACTAAAATTCTTTTACAAATTCTGCTGCCGTCATAATCTTAGGATTTAAAATCCCGGATTCCAGAAAATCTTTATCACCTGTCAATAATATATCCACTCCTGCATGAATAGCCGCTCTAAGTATTGGTCGGTCATTCACATCTCGTATCTGGGATTCCAGCTCATTTTCCTTAATAGGAATTGATACAACCTCCAACGTTAATAATGCTAGAGATAGGAAACCCTCTAACGCCTGGATTTTATGAGGAAATTTTCTATTAAAAATACGACGCATTTCGTCAATGTTTTGTTCACAAAGTAGTCCATGATTAGGATAACTAACTGCTTTTACAAATGCTTGATAGGGAACTCCCTTGCTACTTAACGCAGCAGATATCAATATATTTGTATCAATAAGAATTTTCATTATTCTACACTTTCTGCACGAACATCTTTTACAAGATCCATAATAGCCTCATCTGTAGATAAATCAGTATTTTCAGCTTCTCCTTCCATTTGAGCCTGGAGTATCTGCATAGCATAAACTGCAGAATTAATAAGTCTTACGCTTCCATTTTCCACAACAAAGGTAATTCTATCACCGCAAGAAACCCCTAAAATTTCTCTAATATCCTTTGGAATTGTTACTTGTCCTTTTGCCATAACCTTTGCATTATCAATAAAAGTTTGATTCATCATCAAAAGCACCCCCATTATTTCATAAATATAGTTCTAAATCTAAATATACTTTTTTATACTTAATTCCTTCTTTCAATATAATAGAAAGTAGGGAAATCCCTACTTTCTATTATATTGATTATTTTCTGTTTGGCAAATGTTTTGTAATTTTAAATAGCTAATGTATTGAAAGCATTTTCTTGACCTCTTTCAAAACCGGAACTTCCCTTTGGGCAATCAGCCTTCCCAGCTTTGTATTACTGCATTTTTCATATTCCTTTATGGCTTCTTCATAGCTTAGCTTCAAGGTTTCCATGTGAAAGTCTCGGATTTCATAGGGCATCAAATTCTTTTCCCCAAAGGCACGGACTTTACACAAAAAATAATGGTTAATGTTGTGCCGATGAACATGGTTGTAATAATCACTGACTATCCCAATTTCTTGGAGGATTTCCACCTCGGCACCCAGCTCTTCCTTTAGCTCTCTTTTGATAGCCGTCTCTAAGCTTTCTCCCTTTTCCACTCCGCCACCGGAAGTTTCAATCAAGGTGGCTTTTCCGAAAGAATCATCCCTATGAATTCTCACAAAATAGAAATTCTTCTCTTCATCAAAAACAATGCCCCGGGCAATCTCTCTGTCATGGTCAATATATTCAAAGGGAAATTCCCTATCCTGTAGCCTTAGGTTCAATTTACTTTCCTTAGATATCATTTTGATAAATATCCCTCCTATGCCCTATCCCCAATACCAGAACAATTACTTTATCCTCCTGAATTTCCGCAATGATTCTATAATCCCCTACTCTATATCTCCATTGTCCGCTTCTATTGGCTGTTAATCTCTTTCCATGCTTCCTGGGATCTTCACAGCCTTCTAAGTTCTTTCTAAGCCAAGCAACAATAAGAGAAGCTGTGTACTTATCCAGCTTTTTCATCTGCTTTAATGCCTTATCGGAAAACACAACCCTAAAACTCATCCTAAGCCCAGCTCTTTCTCCACCTCATCAAGAGTATAGGTAATAGGATTTTCCCTATATTCTGCTATGGCCTCTTTATAGGCCTGTAAATCATATTCCTCTTCAATATGTTCAAGAACTGAGCGTCTAAGCAATTCCGAAACACTAATTCCATTCATTTCCGCATATTTTTTGAAAAGCATAGAGTCTGCTTCATTTAACCTTAAAGAAATCGTCATCCCATCTCTCCTTTCATGTGTAATACATTGTATTATATATTGGATAATACGTCAATTTCCACTTCTTGCTTTCCAAGAGAAAATATGGCAAGATTTTACATAGAAAAATTAGGGGGTATAAAGATGGCAAAGCTTGTAGATTCCAAAGAGACCATTGCGGTATTGCAAAGGACG
>CALHIC010000503.1 GCA_938030845.1 uncultured Oribacterium sp.
AAATTCCTGCCGTTTGCTGTATGCTTTAGCAGAAAAATTCCCTCTTTACTATGCCTTCGGAAACCATGAGGAAAAGCTGTTTAGTAAGGAGGATTTTCAGGGAAAGCAGCAGGCCTTTCGGAAGGCTTTGGAAAAGGTGGAGCTCTTAGAAAATCGTTCCCTGCGCTTAGAGCAGGACTTAGAGCTTAGTGGTTTGTCCTTGGATTTATCCTATTATCGGCCTCTACTTTGGAAGAAGAAAAAACCCTTAGGGGAGGAGGATAAGAAAAATTGGGAAAAGGCTATAGAAGCTACCGGGGAGAATCGGCCAAAAAACATTTTTCGTATTGCCTTAATGCACAGCCCCTTTTATCAAGCGGAAATGGAGGCTTTGCCGGTGGATTTGGTGCTGTCCGGACATTTTCATGGAGGAGCCATTGGCTTCCCCGGCTTTGCCTTGATGACCCCCCAGTATAAGTTTTTTGTGAGAAACCCAAGAGGTTTACGAAAAGTAGGGGGACAATGGCATTTTACCGGAAGGGGACTGGGAACCCACAGCATCAATGTGCGCCTGGCAAACTTCCCGGAGCTGGCTTGCTTTGATATTCTTCCTATGGGAGAAGCTTAAGGAGAAAATGATGGAAGAAAAGGTGATTTTTTATAAGCTGGATGCCTTTGAGGGGCCGCTGGACTTATTGCTCCACCTTATTGAAAAAAATAAAATCGATATCTATGATATTCCGATTTCGGAAATTACAGAGCAGTATCTGGAATATATGAAGGCGCTGGAGGAAGAGGATTTGGAAATCGTTTCCGCCTTCCTGCTGATGGCAGTGACGCTTCTGGAAATGAAGGCCAGAATGCTGCTGCCGAAGAAGGAAGAAGAGGAAGGGGAGGAAGTAGACCCCAGAGAAGAGCTGGTACAGAGACTTTTAGAATACAAAAAATATAAAAGAATCAGCGGAATGTTACGAGCAAAGGAAGAAACCGCCCCCAATATTATCGAAAAGGAACCCAGTATTCCGAAGGAAGTGGAAAAGTACAAGCCGCCATTGGATTTAGAGGATTTGTTGAAGGGACTGGATATTCTTCGCCTTCGGGAAACCATGAAGGAGATTTTAAGACGGAAGGAAGCCAGAAAGGATCAGCTTCGGGCAAACTTTGGAAAGATTAAGCGGGAAAAGATTAGTTTGCAGGGGAAAATGCAGGATATTCTGGCTTATGCGAAAAGTCACGGACGTTTTTCCTTCCGACAAATGCTAAAGAAAAAGCAGGGAAAGACGGAGACGGTGGTAAGCTTCTTGGCCATTTTGGAGCTGATGAAAATGGGGAAGATTACCTTAAAGCAGGAAAATGCCTTTGGAGACCTGGATATTACCGTGAATAAAGAGGCGGAGCAGGAAGAAATGGATCTGACGCTGGTGGAAGATTTTGATTAAAAAAGCTTTTAGAAGGGAGTAAGGCAGGTGGAGGAAAACGAACAATACTCTTTAAAAGAAGAGTTGGAACGAACTTTGGCGAAAGAAGATGCCGAAGCCTTGCGGGATAGGAATTCGACAGAAGAAAAAGCCGAAGGCTCTGGGGATAAGGCCCCGGTTCTTAGCTTGCAGGAAGAAATAGAAAGAGAAGATGCCCTAAGCTTGCAGGAAGAGGAAGATTTACTGGAAGCTCTTTTGTTTTCTTTGGGAAGAACCGTGAGCCTGGAGGAAATGGCGATTTGCCTGCATATGGGTGTGGATGGAGCAGAGCTTGCAGCAGAGCGTTTACGGAAAAAATATGAGGAGCGTCAAGGTGGTCTTTTAATCCGAAAGCTGGAGGGAAAGTACCAGATGGTCAGCCATCCCAAAACCTATGATGCTTTGATTCGGGTGGTTAAGCAGAGTAGGAAGCCGGTGCTTTCCGATGTGCATTTGGAAACCCTTTCCATTATCGCTTACTGCCAGCCGGTTACAAAGGCAGAGGTGGAGCGGATTCGTGGGGTAAAGTCCGACCATGCGGTAAATCGTTTGGTGGAATTCGGTTTGATTGAAGAGGTGGGCCGTTTAGATGCTCCGGGCCGACCGGTGCTCTTCGGCACCACCGAGGAGTTCCTGACTCGTTTCGGTGTGGATTCTCTAGCTTCCCTTCCCAGTCTTCCCAAGGATTTGGAGAAGCTTTTGGAAGAGGAAGTAACGGAGGAATTAAAGGACAGCCTTGGCTTAGAGCCGGAGAAGGCGGAAGAGCCTAAAGAAGAGAAGGACGAAGAGGCTAAAGAAGAGTCGGAAGAGCCTAAAGAAGAACAGCCGGAAGAGATGGAAGCGGAAGGTAATGTAGAGGAAGCAAAGCCGGAGGTAGAAGTTCAGGAAGAGGAAAGAGCAGAGGAAAGAGCAGAGGAAAGAGCAGAGGAAAGAGCAGAGGAAAGAGAAGAGCAATACTTAGAAGATACTCCGGAAGTTTTTTCTGATAGCGAAGAAGAAAAAGAACTGGAAGAAGCTGCGGATGAGGCGGAGGTAGAAGCGGAAGAAGAAGCGGAAGAAAGCACAGAAGGGCAGGAGGACGCGAAGGCATTGGACCCGGAACAGTAGGCAGGGACCTTTTGCAAGAGGAAGAAAGCTTTATTGAAGCTTATCTTATGGAATTGGAAGCGGAGAAGGAAGTAGAGCTCGAAGAAGACAAGGACGAGGACAACGAAACGATCAAGAAATCAGAAGCCGAAGATAAATCGGAGGCTGATGTGGAACCGGAGTCCGAAGAGGATATAGAAGAGGTTCCGGAGCCGGAACCCGAAGAAGAACCGGAAATGTTTTTCGATGAAATAGTAGATAGCTCTGAGGACATTGATGATGCGGAAGATTTTAGTGATGAATCGGAAGCAACGGAAAGGATTCCGGATTTTGAGGAAAAATCGGAATCGGAAGACACCAACCTTCTCCCTGCAAGGGGAACCTGCCGTAGAAAGCCGTTAAGAAACTGTTATAGAGAAGAAAAGGGAGTGCAAAGAAATTCCTGGAGAAAGGAGAAACGGAAGTGGAGGCTAAGTTAAAAATCAAATATCATGTAAAGGAGCTGGAAAAGCTTCGCTACATTGACGGAAAAAGCGATTGGATTGATTTACGGGTAGCGGAAAATGTCAGCATGAAGCAGGGGGAATACCGCCTAATCAGTATGGGCATTTCCGTAGAAATTCCCAAGGGCTATGAAATGTTGATTGTTCCCAGAAGCTCGGCCTATAAGAACTTCGGGATTTTGCAAACCAATGCCATGGGAGTGGTGGATGAATCCTTTTGTGGAGACAATGATATTATCCACATGCCTATCCTGGCCATGCGAGATACGGAAATTCATATCAATGATCGAATCGGACAGTTCCGCTTGATGCCTCACCAGCCGGAGGTGCATTTTATCGAGGTGGATCATCTGGATAACGAAGACCGGGGGGGCTTTGGCACCACCGGAAAGGCATAATAGGAGGGGAAAATGCAAAAAAGGAAGAACAAAAAAGGAAAAAGCTTAAGCTCTTTTCTGCTACTCTTTCTCCTTCTCTCCTTAAGCCTCTCTGCCTGTAAGAATAAGGCGAAGGAATACCGTCTTCTGGGCATCGAAGCCTTGGAACGGGGAGACGGAAAGACGGCATTGGAAAACTTTAATCTGGCCTTGGAGAAAAGTAACGGGCAGGTCTCCGCTTTGCAAATGGATATTCTGGCCTATAAGATTGAGGCGGAAATTCAACTTGGCAATATTTCCGATGCGGAGGAAAGTCTGCAAAGCTACAAGACCTTGGCGAAAAAGGATTTGCCCTTGCTGGAGGAGAGAATTGCCGGAAAGAAGCTGATTCAGGAGCTGGGGACGGCCTTAAATGAAGATAAGCTGGAGGAAGCGAAGACACTCCTTACAGAAATTAAGGAAAAGGGGCTGGAAGAAGATAGGGAGTATCTTTTCGATGCAGCGGTATATCTGGAGAAGACCGCCAAATGGCAGGAAGCCTATGAAGCCTTTCAGCAATACAGTACCCGTTATCCCGGGGATGAGGATGCGAAAAGGGAGCTAAGCTTTCTGAAAAATCGTATGGAAGCGCTGGAGAAGAATCCTTTGCTGAAAGAAAAAGCAGGAATTACGGAAAAGCAGGAAACAACGGAGACAACAGAGACAACAGAAGGAAGTAATTAAGAAAATCAATACTATCCATAATTTTTAAAACAGACAGCGTGGACTGTCTGTTTTTTCTTTGGGAATTTTCTGAAAGTAAATTGCTTTATACAGTAGATATCCCGTTTGTTATAAAAGTTTGACATGTCATAAAAATAATAAGATAATTGAAAAGTCAAAGTCTTTTATCAAGGTGTATTTTTGAAGCCTGTTAACTGAAAGTAAGGTTACTCCATCTGCAGACATAGTTGAAGAAATAAGGGGGGAATTGTGTTATATAATATATATTGTGATGAAACTTGCCATCTTGAGAACGATGGCATCAATGATATGATCATTGGCGCAGTGTGGTGCCCTCAAGACAAACTGCGGGAAATAAATCAGAGAATTCAGAAGATAAAAAAAAGAAATGGTATTTCTCTGTCCACGGAAATGAAATGGACAAAAATCAGTCCAGCAAAAGTACAAGCGTATAAAGATGTACGTACTGCATTAAAGTCAGATGTTGTGGATGTA
>CALHIC010000504.1 GCA_938030845.1 uncultured Oribacterium sp.
TAAAAACATGCAGGCATCCCAGGACTTGGCTTGTTCCGAGGAAAGAGCTACACGAATGGTATCACTCTGTTCACTCTCTTCATGCATCAAAACGGAAAAATGCATTTCTTTGGCCAGCTGTTCCACCTCTTTAAAACGAGTCACTACCAAAGGCGTATCCAGAACAGTCTTCCCGCCCTTTCCCCGTTTCTTTTTTTCCTGCACTGTAGCATCACTGTCCTGAATTCGTTCAGAAAGAGACCCCACCGCCTGATAATTATAGAAAAAATGGGATAAGGTATGAAAGGTATAGGAAATCATGGGTTTTCCCGCTATTCTTTCCAATAATTTATTTTTTCCGAAGCGTCTGCTCCAGCCTGAGGCCATCACCACAAAGCCCAAATGTTTCATTATCTCTTCCTTCCCTATACCTACGCAAAACTATCTTCTTTTCCCAAAAACTCTTATTCCGCAAAAAAAGCTCTTATCCTTTAAAAAAGCTGTCTGCCCTGTACGAATTTCGCCTGCAGGCGGGCACTTTCTTCTCCGGTATACAAAAGCACTTCCAAGCGCTCCTTCACCGTTTGCTTTCGAACACTTCTTCTTTTTTCATGGAAGACTAAAGCATCCGCTTCGTACCCGGGGAGAAAAGATCCCACCTTTCCAAAAAAGCTTCCCCCTGAGAGAGTTGCCAAACAGAAGGCTTCTTCCAAGGTAAGGGGGGCAAGGCTTTGATCCATAAGGCGGAAACGAAGCTTTGATACGGAAATGGCATCGGTGATGGCTCTTAGCATGGAGAGGTTTGCTCCTCCGGCCACATCCGTTCCCAAGCCGACCTTTACATTTTCCTCTAAGAAATGGCGAATAGGAGCCGCTCCGGAACAAAGGTTCGTGTTGGACTGGGGACAATGGCAAATCATCGTTCCCCTCGCCTTTAAGGCGGATAGCTCTTCTCCCTCCGTATATACGCAATGAGCCATGATGCTGTTTTCCAAAAGACCGTAGCGGTCATAGGTATCTCCGTAATGCTTTGCGTCGGGACAAAGCTCCTTTACCCAGGCAATCTCTCCCGGATTTTCCGACAAATGGGATTGCACCGGAAGCTTGTATTCCTTCGCCAGCTTTCCTAAACCCTCCATCAAAGCATCCGAACAGGTAGGGGTAAATCTCGGCGTAAGAATCGGCTTACAGTTCTGCCAATCCTTAGGAATCTCCGAAAGCCAATCCCTTGTGTTTTGAAGGGATTCCTCCGCAGTATGCTCCGTTAAATACTCCGGAGAATTTCGATCCATATTGACCTTTCCCACATAGGACACCAAACCGCTTTCTTCCAAAAGCTTCATAAGAAGCAAGGTGGCATCCTTGTGAAGGGTTCCAAAGATGACCGCTCTGGTAGTGGCACTTTCCCGCAAGTCCTCCACAAAATCCTGATAGCCTCTTTCAGCATAGTCTAAGTTCTGATATTTGGCTTCCTCCGGAAAGGTGTTGACATTCAGCCAATCCAAAAGCTCCAAGTCCATCTTAGTTCCCCGGAAACCATACTGAGGCGCATGTAAGTGGAGATCCACCATTCCCGGAATAATCAAATCTCCGGAATAATCCTTGATTTCCACAGAAGACAGCTCCTTGGGGAGACTTTCATAAACCCCTTGGCAAAAACCATCCTTTATGTGCAGATAGGCATTTTCCTTACAAATCAGATTCTTTAAATTCTCACTGTAACAAATATCCCCTTGAAGCAAATACTCCATGGATTCCTCCTTAAACGAAGCTTACAGCATAATATACTTCAAAATAAAGATGAGCGACAGTACATACATCAGCGGTGTCAACTCCTTGGACTTTCCTGTGAAAAGATGAAGCACGGTGTAGCTGATGATACCGAAGGCAATTCCCTCGGAAATGGAATAGGTAAAGCCCATAGCACAGATACAGATAAATGCGGGAATAGCCTTTACCATATCCTCCCAGTCAATCTTCGTTACCTGCTGCATCATGAAAAATCCTACAACAATCAAAGCCGGTGCTGTAGCAAAGGATGGAATGGCAAGGAAAATCGGAGAAAGGAATAGGGACACCAGGAAGAGTCCTGCAGTCACCAATGACGTCAGGCCGGATCTTCCTCCCTCTGCAATGCCGGATGCGGACTCTGCAAAGGTGGTAATGGTAGAAGTTCCTAAAATAGCTCCTGCAGTTGTACCAATGGCATCAGCCATCAGAGCTCCGCGGATGGAAGGCAGCTTACCTTCTTCATCCAGCATATTGGCCTTGGAAGCACAACCGATCAGGGTCCCCAAAGTATCGAATACATCCACAAAAAGGAAGGCAAATACCACTACCAAGAAGTTTAGAGAAAAGATATTGCTTAAATCCAACTTACCAAAGCTTGG
>CALHIC010000505.1 GCA_938030845.1 uncultured Oribacterium sp.
GTGAAGCTCAGCACAAAGAGCGTATTCTAAAGGTATATAATAATGATGGTCCGGGCTTTAGGGATGAGGTCATTCAATCCGATGAATTTCAAGAAATGCTTCCAAAGATACTCACTATTGCTCCTCAAAGCTCCATTATCGGGCAGTTGCTTTCCAATCCGGCTAAGCAACATGTGATTCATAGTACGGCAAAGGGCATTTTGCAGCATGATGCCATGACCTGGGAAGCGGAAAAGGATGCCCTGGTCTCTTCAGAACTGGATGAGCTTAGTGAGTACACGAAAACTACCTTGGGAAGCTGGCTGGAAAGCATGGACGATGAGACCAGAGAATCCCTTTGTACTACAGCATTTTCCCTGATTGAAAGTACAAAATCGGAGACCTTTATAGAGTTTTCCGGAAATTTAATGAAAAACATGGAAACCATCTGGAAGGAGATGGGCAAGCTCCCGGAAGATAAGAAAAAAGAAATTATGAATGCTTTAAGCAAGTTGATAGAGAGCAGTAAGCAAGCTGCCGTTTCCCAGATTAAAAGTGGCGGGCAGACGGTGATTAGTCAACTACAGAGCAGCGGACAGGCACTGCTTAGCCAGATGCAAACAGGCAGTCATGCGGCCATTAGTCAGGTAATGGGAAAGACAAAGGAGGAAGGGGAGAAGGTGTAAAGAAAAATCCATCTAATTTAAACTTTTACAAAGCATGATAATATCAAATCGTGATTTAGTAAATCATGATTTGATATTGAATGAAGCATTATTTTCCGGAAAAGATAGTAAAGAAGTCTTGGCGGATTTTCTTGCTTCAAAGACGGGAAAAGCTTTGTATGATGATACAACAAAACTTTGGTGGACCGGCCCCTCCTATATAGCGGAAATGTATTTGGAGGAGATTGCTTTGAAGCAATAGGTTTTACCATGCATCGGCAAACTTTGGAAAAGGAAGTTTAACGGAAAAGAATCTTTGATGGATAAGGATTTACAGCAAATAACATTCTAGAGTAGAAGAGATAATATTGTAGTGTAGAGATATAAAACAGGGTTAATGGATATCGAGGTGGTGTTCATTAGCCCTGTTTTTAATGAGTATCACTTACGGAGTGAATGGTATCCTTGTCACACAATTATGCTGTACAGGATTACGATTCTTTGCTGAAAAACTGTAAATCAGATAAAACCGTATATCAGGTATAAGCAATAGCTTAAAAAATAGAGTTGAAAAAATTTTTGAAAAAGATGTAATAAAATAGTTGACAATAAAATCGGGTAATGATATATTGAGTGCGTCAAAGATGTAATAAATAAACTTACAATAAAGATAGATCAAAAACTATTACAGAGCTTTGACAAGACTGAAAAAGTAAAGTTTAGGAAATCACAGTCTAAGAAAGCAAAGAAAAATAGTGTATAGAGGAAAGCTTCCTCGGAAAGGAAAGAATCATGGCAAAGATCGCAGTTGTAGCAGCAAACGGAAAAGCAGCGAAGAAAATCATTACAGAGGCAGTAAACAGAGATTTTGAAGTAACGGCATTTGGAAGAAGGGCGGAAAATGATACGGATGCCAAGAACTATATCCAAAAAGATATTTTGGAGCTTACAAGAGAGGACTTAAAGGGATATGATGCAGTGGTAGATGCATTTGGTGCATGGACAGCAGAAACCCTTCCTCTTCATAGCAAGACAACACAGCACTTGGCAGACATCCTCTCCGGCACAGATGTAAGACTTTTGGTGGTAGGAGGAGCCGGATCTCTTTATGTAAATCCGGAGCATACGATTCAGGTTGCAGACGGGGAGAACTTCCCGGAGGCATTTAAGCCTTTGGCACAAGCTATGGCAGCAGCACTTTCCGAGCTTAGAGAGAGAAAGGATGTGAAGTGGACTTACATCAGTCCTGCAGCAGATTTTCAGGCAGAAGGAGAGAGAAGCGGAAAATATATCCTTGCCGGAGAAGAGTTCACATTAAATCCTGCAGGAGAGTCCGTGATTTCTTATGCAGATTATGCCATTGCTATGGTGGATGAAATTGAATCCGGAAAGCATATTCAGGAAAGAATTTCCGTAGTAAGAGCGTAATAGCGTATGAGTATGGAGTAGGATTAGCGGCTAAATCAGGCATAATCCCTATGGATAAGCAAGGAAGACCTTGTTTTTGAGAGAAGTTTATTAGACTATAATTATGTAATTCTATATTGTATAGAAAGGAGCGGTGCCCATGTTTTTCTTTAATAGAAATACCATACAGCATCCCGGGGAAAATGTACCTTACGAAGAGCAAGTTCGTAAATTAAAGGAAAAAATTCAAAATGCGGAGGCTATTGTACTGGGTGCCGGCTCCGGACTATCTACGGCAGCGGGTTTGACCTATAGCGGAGAGCGTTTTCAGAAATATTTCTTTGACTTTGCAAAAAAATATCCCATTCAAGATATCTATTCCGGGGGTTTCTTTCCCTTTGAAAGTCCTGAGGAATTTTGGGCTTGGTGGAGTCGCCATATTTACTTTAATCGTTACGTTGATGCCCCCTCGGATGTTTACGGAAATCTCAAAAAGATTGTGGAGGGAAAGGATTACTTTGTCTTAACCACCAATGTGGATCATCAGTTTCAAAGAGTCGGCTTTGCAAAGGAAAGACTCTTTTATACCCAGGGAGATTACGGACTTTTTCAAAGCTCCCACCCTACAGTGGCAAAGACCTATGACAATCAGGAAATTGTGGAGAACATGTTGGAAGCCCAGGGCTTTGTCCGGGATAATGCGGGGATTTTTCAGCTACCCGAGAATAAGAAGCTGAAAATGTCTATTCCCACGGAGCTGATCCCCATTTGCCCGGATGACGGACTTCCCATGACTACAAATCTTCGAGCGGATGAAAATTTTGTGGAGGATGCGGGCTGGAAAATGGCGGCAAAACGCTATCAGGATTTTCTGCATAGTCATAAGGGAAAGCATGTCTTATACTGGGAGCTTGGAGTAGGGATGAATACCCCTGTGATTATCAAGTTCCCCTTTTGGCAATATACCGAGGAGAATCCCAATGCTTACTACGCCTGTCTGAATCTGGGAGAGGCGGGATGCAGTAAGGAAATTTCGGAGAGAAGCATTTGCCTGAATGCAGACATTGGTCAGGTACTTAGAGATCTGTTGAAGATGGATTCGGTATAGCTAGAGAGAGTTTATAGCAAAGGCTTGCTTTAAGATATTATATCTAGCAGAACTGCAATGCTGTCATTGAGAATTTTTTCCATAGGGAAGCTTTGAAAGGAGGAGCACAATGAATCAAAGTGAAAAAAGGATATGGCTGATTCAAGAATTGCAAAGGGAAATGCCGGAGTGCGCCCATTATCCGATTCCGAAGACTTCGGAAGAACAGTGGAAACTCCTCCGTGGACTCTTTAATGTGAGAAAGCCAAAGGAAGCTTCAGAGGACTTCCTGAAAATCCAGGATGCCTTTTTACAGGAAATGACCCGTGAAAAGGGGGTAGTGGATGGAGATAGTCTGGAAGCTACCGCTTTGGACGGAAGGCTGGTGCTTTGGCAAGGGGATATCAGTACCTTAAAGGTGGACGCCATTGTCAATGCCTGTAACAGTGCTTTGCTGGGCTGCTTTATTCCTAATCACAACTGCATTGACAATGTGGAGCACAGCATGGCAGGAGTACAGATGCGCTATGCCTGTTTTCGGCAAATGCAGGAGCAGGGCCATGAGGAAGCCACCGGCCAATGTAAGATTACGCCGGGCTATAATCTTCTGGCAAAATATGTACTTCATACCGTTGGACCGATCGTGCAGGGAGAACTGACGGAGAAAGAAATGGAAGAGCTTAAATCCTGCTATCGGGCGTGTCTTACGAAGGCTACAGAAGCAAAATGTAAGTCTCTGGCCTTTTGCTGTATCTCCACCGGCGTATTT
>CALHIC010000506.1 GCA_938030845.1 uncultured Oribacterium sp.
TCTACTTCCAAAGCCTCAATATAGTAAATCAACTGGGAAACATCCTTGGAAATGGAATACTTTCCCTGCCTGAGAACGCCCTTTACCCGAATCCAGGACTTTTCCGATTCCAATCCGGAAAGATCCAAATCGGTTTTAAATTCAAAATTCACATAACCGCCGGTACAATAAGGACAGGAGGGGCCGTTTCTTCCCACCAGGGTATAGCCTCCGAAGTTCATATACATCCCTTCAATACTGACCGTCTTTCCCTCATAATCCTGAAAGTTCTTGTACCAGTCATTAATCTGGGTGGCATAGAGTTTATCTCCCACCACAATATCCGGCTTCTCCAAAGAATACTTTCCTCTGTCTTCTTTAGGATTGTAGGGATAGTCATCTATAGGATAGGTTCTTCCCTGCTCATCTGTTTCCTTCACGCTTTCTGCGGAATTGGTGCTTCCGGCAATTTTACTTTCTGAGGAGGGATTTGTATTTTCCGCCACCACAGATGCAGCATCCTTAGACTCTAAGGCATCCAAAGCAGCCGCCATAGACATTGCTTCCTCTTCGGATACGGAAGAAGTACTTTCCGTACTCTCCACCTTTCCCGGGGTTTTCCGCACGGCATCCTTTTCCTTACAAGCCACCAAAGTTCCTGCACAAAGGGCAAGAAGAATGCAAGCTCTTCTCAAAGGGATGATCCCGTTTGCTCTTCTGCTTTTTCCGAAAATGCGAAAAGGCCCTAAGGCCTTCTCTTCTTTTGTATTCATTTTTCTGCTTAATTTCATTTTCTTATCCTCTATCCCTTTCTATTCCGGATTGCTTCAATCGCACAAAACAGGAAGAATAACACAATATCTATCACCACAATGGAAGCTCCCGTAGGAATACTGTAAAGGAAGGATAGAGTCATTCCTACAAAGAATCCAAAGAGAGAAAGTATAGACGCCAGAATAATGGTACCTAAGAAGTTTTTACATACCCGCATTGCCGTAATAGAAGGAAACACGATCAAGCTGGAAATCAATAGGGTTCCCATCATTCGCATGCCCAGCACAATGGTGATAGAGGTCAGTAAGGCCAAAACCATGTTGTAGAAACGGGTATTGGTTCCGCTGGCTTTTGCAAAATTTTCATCAAAGGTCACCGCAAAGATGCGGGGATAGAAGAAAATGTAAAGGAACAGCACCACCACGGATAAAATTACGGAAAGCCGCATGTCCGAGGGACTGATGGCCAGAATGGAGCCGAACATATAGTTACAAACATCTGTATTCATACCGGTGGTCAAAGAAATCGTCATTACTCCCACCGCCAAAGCTCCGCTACAAAGTAAAGCGGTAGCCGCATCTCCCTTAATTTTGGAATTTTCTTCCAGTTGCAAAAGGAAAAATGCCGCAATCACACAGATGGGTATAGACACGGACATAGGGGCTAATTGCAGAGCATAGGCAATTGCCAAGGCTGCAAAGCCCACGTGGGACAAGCCATCCCCAATCATGGAATATCTTTTTAAAACCAAACTGGTTCCCAAAAGTGTAGAACACAGGGAAACCAGAGAACCTACGATAATCGCTCGAATCATAAAATCGTAGGAAAGCATCGACCCTAAAACCTTAAACATTTAGCCCTCCAAATCCTTCACAAAACTTTTTCCAAGCTCCGATTCTCTATACTTTTCCGCCTCTCCGAAAAATAACTGCTTATGGGCCAAATGGAGAATATGCTTTGCTCTTTGTACTATTTCCTTCACATCATGGGAAACCATGATAATGGTAATCTTTAATTCCTTATTCAATCTGTCAATTAAATCATAGAGCTCTGTCTGGGCCTTAGGATCCAAACCTGCCACAGGCTCATCCAAAATCAAGAGCTTGGAGCCGGCGCAAAGGGCTCTTGCCAGAAGAACCCTTTGCTGTTGTCCGCCGGAAAGCTCCCGATAGCAGGACTTTCTCAAATTTTCAATGTTTAAAAAACGAAGAGCATCCTCTACCCGCTTCTTATCTTCCTTACGATAAAAGGGAAATAAGGAAAGCTTGTTTAGGCATCCGGACTCCACCACCTCGTAAACACTGGCAGGGAAATCCTTCTGCGCCTCCGTCTGTTGGGGAAGATATCCGATATCCTGCCTTTTCAGGCCGTCCCCCAGAATGATTTCTCCTTCACCGGGCTTTTTCAACCCTAATATACCCTTTCAAAGGGTACTTTTTCCGGCTCCGTTTTCCCCCACGATACAAAGATAATCTCCCTTTTCCACGGAAAAATGAATGTCCTCTAATACCACCTTCCCTTCATAGGAAAAGCCAATCTTGTTTAGGGAAAAATAACTCATTAATTCAGTGCCTCCTTCAATGCCTCTACATTCGGCTTCATTAAGTCCACATAGGTCTTGCCTGCTTTGAAATCCTCATCGGTCACATTGTGTACCGCATTCAAAAGCATTTTCTTGGCTCCCGTATCCTTACAAATGGCATTTACCATATCCTCGTTGCTCATTTCAATATGGAATACCACCGGAATACCGTCTTCCTTTACCTTATCCTGTAAGAACGCAATGGTCTGTGCAGCAGGCTGGGTATCGGTAGAACAGCCCGGGAATGCCGCAAAGTAGGTCAAGCCGTACTCTTTACAGAAATAAGCAAAGGGGAAACGGTCTGCTACAATGATTTCCTTTCTCTTTCCGGAATCTACCACTTCTCTAAAGCTTTTATCCAGATCTTCCAATTCCTTCACATAGGCCTCAGTATTCTTCTTAAAAACGTCCTTTTTGGAAGAATCCAAGGAAGCAATCTTCTCATCCAGCTTCTTTACAATCTGAATGGCATTTACAGGAGAGGTCCATACATGCTCATCCATCTCCACTTCCTCTTCCTCGTGGCTGTCACTCTTTGCCTCGGAAGCCTTATCCTCATGGTCGGCAGCTTCTTCCTTATTCTCTCCGGACTCTCCTTCATGCTCCTCTTCTTCCTGCATTCCCTCAACCGTTTCCTCTTCCATTAAATTTACCGCATCCATCATTTTGAAAACGGAGGAATCCTCCTTGTTCATGGACTTTAACATACCGTCTACCCAGGCATCACTGTCTCCGCCTACATAGAGGAATAAATCCGCATTTTGAATGGTAATAATATCCTGAGGGCTTGGCTCATAGCTGTGGGTCTCGGATCCGGGCTTTACCAGCATGGTAACATCCGCCTCTCCCTTGGTAACAGCTCTTGCAAAATCATAAGCAGGGAAATTGGTAGCCACAATCTTCAGCTTTTCTCCGCCTGCCTTGCTCTCCTCCTTGCTGCTTTCTGCTGCTGCCTGTGTGGTGGCTACTGTAGTCTCAGTCTTTCCTGCATTACTTGCTCCACAGGCAAAAAGATTTGCTGCAAGTAAGGAAAATGTGGTGGCAATCGCCAGTTTTCTTAGTCCCATAGGGGCTCCTTTCTAGGTAAATAACTTTAAGGCCTCTTTTCCTCTTCCCGGGCACAGTTTTCACACAAACCGTAGAAAACCGTCCTTTTCGGATTCCAATGAAAGCCATGATGCACAAGAAGATGCTCCATCATAAAGTCCAGTTCATGACAATGCAGATGAATCAAGGCTCCACAACGGCTACATTTGCAATGGAAAAAAAGATGTTCCTTGGAAGCTTCCTTCCTCTCCCCCACATATTCAAAGCAAGCAGGGCTGTTTTGATCGATCAGGTACTTATTCACCAAACCTTCCTCGCAAAGCCGTTCCAACTGCCTGTAAATAGTGGTGGTACCGATGGGCCTTCCCTCCTCACGGAAATGAATCACTAAGTCCGCTACCGTGAAATGTTCTCCCTCTAAATTGGATAGATATTTCTGCAATTCCTCTTTATGCTGGGTTTTGTACTTCCCTTTTTCCATATCCGCTCCCCTACAAAATCTATCTCAACCCTGCTCTTTGCTCCC
>CALHIC010000507.1 GCA_938030845.1 uncultured Oribacterium sp.
CGTTTCCATCCATGGCTCCCCAAAGCGAGAATCGCCTTCCCCGTCCAAGCTAAGCTTTAGCATAGGATATTTTTCTTCAGGAAATAAATCCTTTCTATCAGAAGAAGTGCCAAAAATCGACTCCTCTATCGTAGCTTCCGGAGAATCTTCCTCCGCATCCTCCATGCCGTAAAAGCCAAGACTTGCTCTTTTCTTCCTTGCCAAACGGGATTTCCCCCGGAACAGGAGCTTTTGCCATTCTTCCTCTAGGCTGCTCAAAAGATTGCCGGAAAAGAGAATGGCTATAAGGAGCAGAAAAATGTTGCTCTTTACAATCAGCAGGGTTTTTCCGTCTACTAAAGCCAGGCTCTTCGGCAAGGTATGAAGCCAAAGGATATTTTTCAGGCTTTGGAAATCGGAAAAGCGGAAAAGAATCCAGGAAAAATACAACACCACAAGAGTATAAACGTGCTGTAAGCATCTCAGAACAAAGGAGAACGTTCCTCCTTCGGATTTTTTCATTCTTTTCCACAGCTTCTTACAGCAAAGCTCCAGCAGGATAAAAACAAAGAAATACAGTCCCCAAAGAATGAAATTCGCCGTGGAACCATGCCAAATTCCGGTTAAAATCCAAATCAAAAGAAGGTTTCTCACCTGCAAAGGAAAGGGAACTCGATTCCCTCCCAGCGGAATATAAACATAGTCCCGAAAAAACATGGATAAGGAAATATGCCAGCGTCTCCAGAAATCTCGAATGGAACGGGCGCTATAGGGTGCCTGAAAGTTTTCCGGAAGGGTAAAGCCGCAGATTTCCCCGATTCCTATAGCCATATCCGTATAGGCGGAAAAATCCAAAAAAATCTGCAGCATATAGGAAAGACCGGAAAGGAATACTGCCAGAAAGGAAAAGGATGGAGAAGACTGTAGCATAGAAGCGTTTTTCAGACTATCCAAGCTAAGAATTTCTACAGAAAGGGAGCCCAGCGCATCCGCCAAAGCCAGCTTTTTCCACAGGCCGAAGGTAAATCGGAACAGGCCGTGGGAAAAGGCTTCATAGGAAAATGCACGATTTTTGATTTCTTCCCGCATTTCCGAATAACGAAGAATCGGTCCCTGAGAAAGCACCGGAAAAGCAAAGGCAAAAAGAGAAAAGGAAAAAATCTCCTGTTCCGCCTCCTTTCCCTGATAGCAATCGTAAAGGTAAGCTATAAAGCGGAAGCTGTAAAAGGAGATGCCAAAGGGCATCCAGCCCTTCACCATTTTCGGTAGGAAAGGTAGAGCTGCACTGTACTTGAAAAAAGCTAGAGGCAGGAGAATTCCCGCTAAGGATAGAAAAAATATTTTTTTCTTTTTTTCTTCCGTGGCCTTTCCCAAAGCTTTTCCCATAAAAAAAACAAAAAGGGTAAAAAAGCAAAGAAAGGCTACTGCCAAAAGTCCCTGAAAAAGCAAGAAGAAGCAAGATGCCAGGAAAAACACCGCGTTTTTCCAAGCAAGCTCCTTCTTCCCGAAATACAAAACAAAAAACAGGGGGAGAAACCCCGCCACAAAGATCATTTGCGAAAACTGCATATTGCAAACCTTTCCCTTGTCAATTTTCTAAAAATCCGTTATACTCAATGAGCTTCGGGGGCAATGAAGCTTGGGCCCCACGCAATGGGAGATACCGAACCGTGTCAGGATGGGAACATAGCAGCACTAAGGTAAACCTTTCATGTGCCGTGGGTTATCCTGGGTGGAGTTCCCGAAGTTTTTTATTTACCAAGATATGATGAACATTTTGGGAAAGTGAAAAAGGAGAAGAGACAAGTTTCTTATGAATTAGATGTTTTTAGACAGGAAATGGCAAAGGATTATGAGGTGCCTAGATTTGGTCTTGTGCGTATTGAAAATGGTATCAAACAACCTGTTGTGTATTATTTTGGTGCCAATCCCTATGACTTACAGTTTAGGTACTATGATGACAAGGGAGATTTAATGGCATATGGCGATGCTCAAGAGAGGTCAGTAGAGAAGATTGAGATAGAAATTCGTACTAAGACAAGAAAACAAGATTATGAACTGATAAACAA
>CALHIC010000508.1 GCA_938030845.1 uncultured Oribacterium sp.
AGTAACCCAGAAAAGTTAGAAAACCTACCATGTAAGGTGGCTTCTGCAAGATGTAGGTCGCAAAAAACGACCAAATTGTACTTAATACTCCCATTTTGTTCCTCCTGATTTTATACTTAAGCTTCGTTTGTTTGGTGCTTTTTCATGGCTGCCAGAATATCCTCTTCACTACGACATTTTCCCAGAGCTTCGATTAAGTCATAGTTCATAAAGACATCCATAAGCTGAGAGATGTTTTCCATATGTTCATCTCCGTTTACTGCTGAGAGAGTGAATAGAAGGTTTGCTTCTTTTTTCTCTCCGCTTTCATCTTGGCCGAAATCAATCATATTTTCGCAAATCATAAGTCCTACAGCAGTCTTATATGCCCCGATTGGATTTTCAGTGGTATGGGGCATAGCAATATTATGCTCCAACACGATATAGGGGCCGTGCTTTTCAATGCAGGCTACAATCTGCTTATAGTAGTCTTTGTCAACGCTTCCTTCTTCCACCAAGGGAAGTGCGCTAAGCCGTACAGCCTCCTGCCAGGAAATTCCTTGCCCGTTGATAAAGCTATAGTGCTTTCTTTCGATAATTCTTTCTAAAACATTAGACATTAGGGAACCTCCTTTTTATAAGCAGGAACGGAAGGGTATATTCTGGGGATGCTCGAAGCAGTCCTCAAATCCTCTACGGTGGTGGAAATAAATCTTATCCTTGTCCTGGGGATAAACATATTTTCCTCCTACCTGCCAGAAGAAGGGGTGGAACTTATATTCATTGCGATCCTTCTTGAAATCGTAGAGCAGTTTGATTTCCTCGCAGTCTGCCTGGAAGTTTGTCCATACGTCCCAGTGGATAGGGATGACAACCTTACACTGTAGATTCTCCGCCATACGAAGAACATCAATGGAAGTCATCTTATCCTGCATACCGATGGGGTTTTCTCCGAAGGAGCCGAAGGCAACGTCAATGTCATAATCCTTACCGTGCTTTGCAAAGTAAATGGAGAAGTGGGAGTCTCCGGAGTGGTAAATGTTTCCTCCCGGAGTCTTTACCAGGTAGTTTACGGCCTTGTCATCCATATCGGTAGGACATACACCGGTAAGTTCCTCTCTATCCTCTCCTGTAGAATCAGTTGTTACAAGACATGTCCTGTCAAAAGAAT
>CALHIC010000509.1 GCA_938030845.1 uncultured Oribacterium sp.
CTTCATTCTATCTTTTTTGTTCTTCCTTTAGCTTCTATCTTTTTTGTTCTTCCTTTAGCTTCTATCTTCTTTTATCTCGTTTTATATCTTGCTTTATCTTGCTTTATCTTGCTTTATCTTGCTTTATCTTCTTCGTTCGTCCTTTATCTTTTTAGCTCTTCTTTTATCTGCTTTGTTCTTCCTTTAGCTTTTTTGCTCTCTCTTCATAGCTTTTATTGTCCAAATGTAGTTTGGCCCAAAGAAAGAGATGCAATATCGTCATTCCGAAAATGCAGTAAAGTCCGAAAACCTTTGACAAAAGCACCGCCGCCAAAACACCGGAAGCGAAGGCAAGAATCATCAGGCCGTGTCTCTTCGCAAGGCGTGCGGATTCTTCATTTTTGAAAAATAAGGCTTGGGTAAGATGACTTCCCATTTGTCGGATATGGTTGGTGCAGAAGGTGGTGGCCATGGGAATTCCCTCCGCTTTTCGGAAAATATTGAACTGCATGGCACAAATAAAGCTTAAGCTTAATTGACATAACTGATCCGGCCAACTCGCCGGCATCAGCCCCACAAGGAAGCAAACCAGCGACTCAAAAAGGAGAATTTTCTCTTCAAAATCTCTCTTCTTTAGATTTTTATGGTTTTGCCCAATATACTCCGATAAAATCACACCTACCATATAGGCGGTAAAGGGAGCCAAAGAATACAGGGCTCTCCCCCATTTTCCCTTTCCTAAAGACAACATCATGATGACAAGATTAGCCGTCTGGGCATTGGCAAATACCTGTCCTCTAAGGCTGTAAGTATATCCACCATAAAAGCCCCCCGAAAATATCAGGAGGGCAAAAAACCAAAGCTTTTCATGAATTTTCCAGGTTGCCTTAACTTTATCCATTTTGCAACAGCCTCTGTCTTACAATTTCATAGGCCAAAACACCGCAGGCCACGGAAGCATTGAGGGAATCCAGCTCTCCCTTCATGGGAATGGAGGCCTGCATATCACAAGTTTCCTTTACCAGACGAGAAACCCCTTCCCCTTCATTTCCCAGTACCAATCCAATTGAACCGGTCAGGTTCAGCTTATACATGCTTTCCCCACGCATGTCTCCGCAGACAAACCACATCCCTTCCTTCTTCAGCTCTTCCATGGTCTGTACCAGATTGGTCACCTTACAAACCTTGGTATAATTCAGGGCTCCGGCACTGGTTCTGGCTACGGTTGCGGTTAGGCCTACCGCTCTTCTTTTCGGAATAATTACCCCATGGGCTCCCGCAAGATTTGCGGTACGAATCATCGCCCCCAGATTATGGGGATCCTCGATTCCATCCAACAGAAAGAAAAAAGGCGCTTCTCCCTTATCCTTCGCCACCTGTAATAAATCCTCCAAGGGCGCATATTCATAGGCGGAAAGATAAGCAATAACGCCCTGGTGCGTTTCTCCGGAGGACATCTCATCCAAACGGGATTTCTTCACAAAGTCAATCACCAAATCCTGCTTCTTCGCCTCTCGAAGAATGCTTAAAATAGGGCCGTCCTTTAAACCATCCTGAATAAACAGGCGGTCAATGGTCTTTCCGGCACGAAAGGCCTCCAGCACCGGGTTTCTGCCGATTAGGGTATATCCCTCTTCTCTCATCCTCTTCCTCTTTCCTACTTCTATGCTTCATCCTCTGCCAATAAGTGCTCCAAGCCCTTCTCCACCAGACTAATCAATCTGGAAATCTTTCCGGCATAATAAAGATAGCCTAAAAATGCTTCAAATCCGGTGGCTCTTCGATAATCTGTAATGCTGGAGTTTTTGGAGTGGCTTTGGGACTTATGGTTTCTGGCTCTTCGATAAACGGAAAGCTCCTCTTCCGTTAAGAGCTTTTCTTCTATTAAATATCCCATCAAATCCGACTGGGCCTTGGCACAAACCAGCTTGGTCTTTCTGCTGTTCACCCGATTCAGATTGACCTGATATCTTCTGCAAAGGTAATCTCGTACCCGAAAATCATAGATGGAGTCCCCAACATAAGCTAATGCTAATGGGGACAAGTCCGGAGCTTCACCGTTAATACCTTGTTGCTCGATGGATAATGTATTCTGCAAAAGTTCCGCTGTCATAGCACATTCGGTTTGTATCCCTGAAGAGCCTTGCTCCTTAACGCTTCGACTCTCCATTTCGCTCTCCTGAAAGCTTAGATTCTCTAAACTTTCTGCCATTAAATCTTCTGCCATTCCACACCGTTTCTTGTATCCTTCAACTGAATACCCATAGCCAAAAGCTCGTCACGGATCTGATCCGCTTTGGCAAAATCCTTGTTCTTTCTGGCATCCTGTCTTTGCTGAATCAAAGCTTCCACCTTGGCGCCAAGCTCCTCTTCTTTCTTCTCGGTACGAATACCAAGAACTCCCATCAAGGTTTCCAGCTTCTGTAGCAGAGCTTCGCCGTAAGCCTTGGAGGAATGTTCCTCTACAGTGGCATTGGCAAGACGTACCAGCTCAAAAATCTGGGTAATCGCATCCGCTGTATTTAAGTCGTCTTCCATCTTCTCGGAGAAAATTGCTTCATAGCTTTCGGCAGTTTTCACATTTTCCTCTTCTTCCTTGGAAAATGTCTTCTCCTCCAAACGGGGAATCAAATCCTGCAAACGCCAAATCGCGGTAAGAATTCTTCCCAAAGAAGTCTTGGCAGCTTCCATTAAGTCCTTTGAGAAATTCAGTGGACTACGATAATGAGCGGAAAGCATATAGAAACGAAGCACCATAGGGTCAAACTGGGAGGTTACATCTCTTA
>CALHIC010000510.1 GCA_938030845.1 uncultured Oribacterium sp.
CTCCTCCGTGGTATGAGACTTTCCAAGCATCCGTACGCACATCTCATAAAGACCTGCATAGCCCAAAGAAATGGTGCTGTAGTTGTTGTAAAGCAGCTTGTCAATCTTCTCGCCCTTCTTAAGTCTTGCCAAGGCACCGTGCTGCCATAAAATCGGCGCCACATCGGAAACCGTTCCCAAAAGTCTCTCATGGCGAAGCCGTAAGGCCTTATGACAAAGCTCCAGTCTTTCCTCTAAAATCTGCCAGAAGGCATCCATATTTCCCTGGGAGGAACAAGCCACATCCACCAGGTTGATGGTTACCACACCCTGATTAAAACGACCGTAGTACTTGTGGGCGCCATTTTCCCCTAAGCCTTCCTTGTCCTCTGTTAAGAAGGAACGACAACCCATACAGGGATACACATCTCCTCCCTTGTACTCTCGCATAATCTTTGCGGAAATGTAGTCCGGAACCATACGCTTTGCGGTACACTGGGCCGCAAGCTTGGTCAAATGATAGTAAGGCGCATCTTCTGTAATATTGTCCTCATCCAAAACATAAATCAGCTTGGGGAAGGCAGGAGTAATCCAAACACCCTTTTCGTTCTTTACCCCCTGCATTCTCTGACGAAGCACTTCCTCGATAATGAGAGCCAAATCCTCACGAGTCTTTCCCTCCGGCACCTCATCCAGATACATAAACATGGTCACAAAGGGAGCCTGTCCATTACAGGTCATCAAGGTAATTAACTGATACTGAATAGTCTGGATTCCGCTCTTGATTTCTTCCTTCAGACGGCGATTTACGATTTTCGCAATGATGTCCTCATCCATGCTCTCGCCGGTTTCTTTTCTTTCCGCAATAACCGCTTCCCGGATCTTCTGTCTGGAGATATCTACGAAAGGCGCTAAATGAGAAAGGGTAAAGGACTGTCCGCCATACTGGTTGGAAGCCACCTGTGCCACAATCTGAGTGGTTACATTGCAGGCAGTGAAAAAGCTGTGGGGCTTTTCAATCATGGTTTCAGAAATCACCGTGCCGTTTTGCAGCATATCCTCCAGATTGATTAAGTCACAGTTATGCTCCTTCTGGGCATAGTAATCGGAATCATGGAAGTGAATAACGCCCTCTTCATGGGCCTTTACAATATCCTCCGGAAGCAAAAGTCTTTTGGTTAAATCCTTGGAAACCTCTCCCGCCA
>CALHIC010000511.1 GCA_938030845.1 uncultured Oribacterium sp.
GGATTCATACACGGATCTCGATCCGGCCCTGCTGGGCCCAGTGGAATCACTCATTGATTTTCTAACCGAGCCGGGATCCTAGAAAGCAGCTTCAAGTTGCCGCAAATAGCCTCCCACAAGGGAAGAAAATCAAAAAATTTTCTCAAAAACCCTTGACAGAATGAGGCAGATGGTGTTTGATGATGGCGTAATTCGAACTAATTCCCAAGAATAAATCACGAGAGAAAGTGTATCTAGGGTTCCGGTAAAGCTGGTCCGAGCGATACACATACTGCGCGGCAGTATGACACCTTAGGGATAAAAGCCCCGGAGGCAGGTTTCACTTGAAGCCTGCTTCCGAGGCTTCATTTATTTCTGGAGAACCATTTCAGTGAGTTTAAGGAGGAATTTATGCAGAAGATTTACACCGGAAAAACTAAGGATGTTTTTAAACTGGAAGACGGGAATCTGGTTTTAAAGTTTAAAGACGATGTCACCGGAGAGAACGGCGTTTTTGATCCGGGGGCAAATGCCGTTGCCCTGACCATCGAGGGGGTTGGAAAAGAGGATTTAAAGTGCAGTAAGTACTTTTTTGAGCTCTTAAGAAAGAACGGCGTGAAGACACATTATGTGGATGCAAATGTAGCGGAAAATACCATGACCGTACTGCCCTGTGAGGTCTTTGGAAAGGGACTGGAGGTCATTGCCCGCTTTATTGCAACAGGCTCTTTCATCCGCAGGTACGGGGCATACATTCAGGACAAAACCGTGCTTCCCGGGACTTTCGTAGAAGTTACCTTAAAGGATGATCAAAGAAATGACCCGCCGATTTCTAAGGATGCTTTGGACATGCTGGGGATTCTAACGAAGGAAGAGTACAAAGAGCTGAAAGAAAAGACAAAGCAGATTGCCGGAATCATTAAAGAGGATCTGGCGAAGAAGGGTCTGACCCTCTATGACATTAAGCTGGAATTCGGACGGCACAATGGAGAAGTTATTTTAATCGATGAACTATCCGGCGGAAATATGCGTGTTTTTGACGGAGACAGCTATGTAGAGCCCTTAAAGATATATTCGTATTTGGAAAAAGGAACTGTATAAAAGAGGAAATGAAGGAACAGTTTTCCCCTGTACAGGTCAATATCGGGAGTCCTTTCCGAGAAGGCCTGTACAAAGGACTGTCCGAGCCCTCTTTTTACAGTTCTTTTATTGTTCCTAAAAAGTATCGTGTAATTTTGCTCAGAATACCGTTTTGAAAGGAGAAATATGAAAGTCGCTTTGATTATGGGAAGTATTTCCGATGAGGAAATTGTAAAAAAGTCTGCCGCTGTTTTGAAGGATTTTTCCGTGGAATATGACTGCCGTGTGATTTCTGCCCATCGTTCTTTGAATCTTGTTTTAGATTACGTAGAGAGTATGGAACAGAATAAAATTGATATTATCATTGCCTTTGCCGGAAAGGCAGCCCATCTTGCCGGCGTACTGGCCGGACTGTCTATCAAACCGGTAATTGGGGTACCGGTACAGTCCTCCTGCCTGGACGGCATGGACGCTCTGCTTAGTACGGTACAGATGCCGAAAGGGGTTCCGGTTGCCACTGTTGCCATCAACGGTGCGGAAAATGCAGCCATTCTTGCTATAGAGATGCTGGCGCTGTCCAATCCGGATTTAAAAGAGAAGCTTAGACAATACAAGGAAAAAATGAAGCAGTCCGTTCAGGAGATGAATGAGCGGATCTCTCTCTAGGAGGTGCTGTGTGAGCGGACTGTGCGGCATTTTTTCTTTTGATAAAAAGAACGATATTACGGACCTCCTGGAGGTGGGACTCTATGCCTTACAGCACAGGGGACAGGAGGGATTCGGTATCACCACCATGGAAGGGCAAAGAGTCTGTGAATTAAAGCGAAAGGGTCTGCTTTCGGAAGTGTTGAATCAAGAGATTATCGAGGATATCAACGGCTCTTCCGGCATCGGTTTTGTGAAGTATCTCTTTTCCCACAACACTAAATATGAGCCGATGATGCCCTTTGTGTACCAGACAGACCATGGAAACTCCATGATTGCTTTGGACGGCACCATCTTAAATCGGAATTTTAATTTCTGCGAGCTTGTAAACAAAATCAACGGTCCCCTGGAGAGCTTTCAGGACTATATGGAAAGCTTAAAGGGAACCTATAACCTCATTTACATTGATGAGGGGAAAATGCTGATTGCCAGAGATCCTTACGGCATAAAACCGATGTGTCTCGGGAAGCTGAAGGATACGTTCATTGCCGTTTCCGAAAGTTGTGCCTTGGATGCGATGAATGGGGAGTTTTTGCAGGATGTAGAACCGGGAACAATCATTCTTGTAGAAAATGGTGACTATTCCGTCCATCATTTTTCTAAAAAGCCCCACCATCTCTGCCTCTTTGAGAT
>CALHIC010000512.1 GCA_938030845.1 uncultured Oribacterium sp.
AATCAAGAGGAAACAACGAGCTGCCAAAGCAGGATTCATAAAATTGGCTCCCAGTCCTCCGTAGAGCTGCTTTACCACAATAATGGCAAAAACGGAACCCAGCATAGGAATCCAATAAGGAATTCCCGGAGGACAGTTTAATGCCAAAATCATACCGGTTACCGCAGCAGACCAGTCATTCACCGTCACCGGCAGCTTCATAGCCTTCTGGTAAGCAAACTCTGTAAAAACCGCCATCAAAGTGGTGAGTACCACTACGAATAGAGCGTGAAATCCCCACTGTAAAACACCGTAAATAGCAGTGGGAAGCATGGCAATCACAACGTCTCTCATTAATTCCGCGGAAGTCACCCTGTCACGCACATGGGGATTCGCAGAAAGATGTAAAAGTTTCATTTATTTACCTCCCTGGGCCTTTGCGGCTTTTGCTCTCTTCTCTGCATTTACTTTTCTCTTCATCTGCTTAAAGCCCTGGGTCAAAGGACGCTTTGCGGGACACACATAGGAACAGCATCCGCACTCGATACACTCCATTCCATAGAGCTTTTCAAAGCGCTCCGTATTCTTTTGAAGAGAAGCCACCATCATCAATGTAGGCATCAAATTCTCCGGGCAGGCAGTAACGCATCTTCCGCAGTTAATGCAGGGAGTGGTCGCTTCTTCTGCCACCGGATCCTTCTTAAACGCCAAAATAGAGCTGGAGTTCTTGGTCACAGGAATGTCCAGCACGAAAAGCGGCATACCCATCATGGGGCCTCCGGAAATTACCTTCTCCGGATCCTCCGAGAAACCGCCTGCTGCAGAAATCACCTGCTGATAATTGGTTCCTAATGGCACACGGAAATTACCGGGGCTGGCTACCGCATCTCCGGTTACTGTTAAAATCTTTCTAACCAACGGCTTGGACTCGCAAACCGCCTCATAAATAGCCACAACAGTGTCTACATTGTCCACCACAACCCCTGCATCCGCCGGTAACATGGAGGAATTAATCTTTCTTCCGCTGGCAGCATAAATCAGCTGACGCTCTCCACCCTGAGGATAACGGGTTCTTAACGGCACAACTTCAATCTTATCCATGCCCTTAACTTTTTCCGTTAAAAGCTTGATGGCTTCAGGCTTGTTGTCCTCAATGCAAATCTTTCCTTTAGCGTTGGGGAAAAGGGAAAGCACCACCTGTAAGCCGCCGATCAGCTTATCCGGCATCTCCAGCATATCTCTGTAATCGGAGGTAAGATAAGGCTCACACTCCGCACCATTCACCAAAAATAAATCAATCTTATCGATTTCTTTCGGACTAAGCTTTACAAAAGTAGGGAAACCGGCGCCTCCTAAGCCCACAATGCCGGCGTCTCTTACGATGTTTACAATTTCTTCCCGAGACATTGCTTTGTAGTCTCTTTTATCACCAAAGCCCGGAATGGATTCATATTGTTGATCATTATCCACCACAATGGACTCCACCATAGCTCCCCCTACGGTCAGTCTCTTCTCAATGGCTTTAACGGTACCTGACACAGAAGAAATAACAGGTGCGGAAATAAAGCCGTTTGCCTCTGCAATCTTCTGTCCTAAAAGAACCCGATCTCCCTTTTGTACCAAAGGCTTGGCAGGGGCTCCAATGTGCTGCGAAAGTGGATAAACCATCAACCCCTCAGGACGCAAATCAACAATGGACTTGTCCATTGCCAATTCCTTTCCATCATAGGGATGAACGCCACCCTTAAAAGTGGTAACACCCATTTTTATACCTCCCAAAATCTTTCTCATAGACAATTCTTATTATACTATGAAGATTCTTAAAAACAAAGAAAGAGAACCCTATGCACGGAATTTTGTGCATAGAATTCTCCTATATTTTCTTACTTTTTTTATGATATTTGTACAAGTAGCAAAAAATTTTTTTGTCAAATTTTTGTCACTAGCTCTTGAAGACTCCCTTTCATTTTCTTTTTCTGTTAA
>CALHIC010000513.1 GCA_938030845.1 uncultured Oribacterium sp.
CTTGCAAAGCCGGGTAGAGATCCTCGTGAAGATGTGCCCGCACCCATTTTACGGAGTGATGTTTTAGAGCTTTCCGACTTAAAAGAGGGGATGATTCTCGAGGGTACAGTTCGAAATGTCCTGGACTTCGGAGCCTTTGTCGATATCGGCGTGCACCAGGACGGCTTGGTCCACATCTCCGCCCTTTCCAAAAAGTTCGTAAAGCACCCTCTCGATGTTGTAAAGCTTGGCGATATCGTGAAAGTAAAAATCCTCTCCGTGGATATGGAGAGGAAGAAGATTTCACTCAGTATGAAAGATGCGGAGTAGGAGGGATATTGTAAAAATAAAACAGCCTTTTATGCAGTACAGGTCTGAAAACGGGGCACGCTCCCACATCCACTTATTGATTTAAAGGATGGCGGAAATACGTCTCTTCATCACAGAGAATCGGAAATACGCGTCTTCATGTCTTCTACTTGGAGGGCAAATTCTTTGGAGGAATATACAATGGCGCCCTTTCCGGAAAAGCCTTGAATCTGCACGGCCTGGTCGGAGCTGACCACCACTACCGGATAGCCGGACTGGGAAAAATCATTGGCCATTCGGCTTAGGGCAAAGTCTGCCGATTCACCTTCCTTTGTGAAGATCACCTGCATTCGGGGATCCGGTTGCAAGGTTTTCCCCGGATTGCTTTTCACCCGATAAGCATCAAAAATCAAATACAAATCCACATCATGGTAAGCCGTATATTCGGAAAGCAGGGGAAGAATCTGTTCTCTTCCCGCCATCAAATCCGTTTGCGCCAGTGCCTTCCATTCTGCCTTTGCAAAAAGGAAGTTATAGCCGTCCACCAGAATCTTTTTCCGCTTATTTTTCTTGCCCTTCTTGGCATACTGGGCTCTGGCTTCCTCCAGACGAGCTTCCTTCTCCTTGGATAAAAACAATTTTTGCTCGGTACGAATGGCTTCCTGTCCCCGATTTCTTAAGGGGCCGAAGGTTCTTTCAAAAATCGCCTCCAATTCCTCCTCTAAGGAAGGCGTCTCTTCTCCGGCCTTTTTCTTCTCCGAGCGCTCCCCCTGATTTTTAAGCTGTAATGAAGCGGAAGCATTAAGCTTTGAAGAGGAGTCTCCCGTTTTCCCTCCGGAAGCATTTTCCTCCCATCCGTCCTGCCCTAAAGACTCTTCGGAAAGAAGCTCTTTCCCATAGTAAACCTTTCCTGCAGAACTTAAGGGAAGCTCCTCCGCCGGAATCCCGAAACGTTCTTCCAATACCGCCAAAGCCTGCGCTTCTTCCATTTCCTGATAAGAGGAAAATGAGAAAGAAAAGCTTTCTCCCTCTTCCTGCACAAAGCTTTGCAGTTCCGAAAGACTTGCTCCGGGGATTTTTCCCATCAGCTGATAGCTTTCTCCTTTGGAAAGCAGTTCCTCCTGCTTTCCCTTCTGCCTTTCAATTTCCTGCAAAATCTTTCCTAGCTTCTCCTGAGAGGCTGAGATTTCATAGGAAAAATACGGCATTAACAGCCGTATCCCTGCTGTAGCTTGAGCCATGCGAAAAGCCTGATACACCGCCTCCTGAAAATCCACATAATAGGCGGAGCCTCTGGAAAAGCTTAAGTTGGTAATTTCCAAAGCATAATTCTCATAGGGACCGGAAAGGAGCGGTCCGGAAAAATGTTCCTCTGCCCACTCGGTTTCCAGACGGGAAGCCCATTCCTCCGGAAGCTCTCCCATTTTCTCAATGGAAAAAATACTTCTTTTTTTGGAATTTTCCTGCTTCTCCTCCTCCCCTGCTTTCTGTTGCTCCCGATGGAATTCTCCTTCCATAGGAATTAAACGAAGAAGAAGGGAAATCCGGTGCCCCGGCTCCAGCACAGCACCTCTTCCATAGGCTTCCCTACGGGGACTTTCCCCATAACGAAGCTTCGGCTTGGAAAAACGCAGCGTCTTTCCCAACCTCTTGGCAAACAAATCCGTCAGGAGTTCTTTTTGCAGATTTCCGGACAGCTGTGCAGTGACCTCTTTTTCCGCCAAAGAAATAGAAATCCCCCACTCTGGAAATTCCTTTTGCAGCTCCTCCAAATCCTTTCGATAGGAAAGAATCTCCTCTCCTTCAATAGATAAAAGGGTAGGAAAATAGCCCTCCTTCTCTTTCTCACTATGGTCATCCACCGGAAAATACCCAAGACCTGCATTTTCCGAAATCGGCATGGTAAAAAGCATTCCCGGCTCTACGCTTTCTACAGCCTCCTCTTCTACCCCTTCCAAGTGCAGTTCCAAAGCCTTTTCGGAAGGCCTCCATTCCTGCCTTAAGGAAAGACCTCCTCCCAAAAGCTTAGCTCTTCCGATTCTCCTTCCCTCCGGACTTTTGCTAATCTTATATAAAATTCCCCGCAATTCCTCGCTATAGGTCGGCATTTGGCAAAGGGCGAAAATCCAGGAAAGAAGCTGGGTGATTCCCTCCTGCTTTAAGGCAGAGGTGAAGAAAAGAGGGAAAAGCTTTCTCTTCTGTAAGTTTTCCCGTAAAAAACCAAGGGGAAGCCGCCCATGTTCCAGATACTCCCCGGTTCCTTCTTCGGATAATAAGGCAAGATTTTCCAGAAAATCCTGACAGCCCTCCGATGGAACCGCCTTCTGTCCTATAGCCTCCTTTTTCTCTAAAGCTACATTCTCCTTGGAATCTACCCCTTGGGAAAAATCCTCTTCCTGTAAAAATGCTGTCAAGTCGGAAAAAGCATAGGGAGAAAAATCTATAATGCCCTCACAGGAAAAGGCCTCCTGGATTTCTCTTAACAAAGCTTCCCTGTCCCCTTGGAAAAGATCCATTTTGTTCACCACCAAAAAAAGAGGAATTCCCTTCTCCCGCGCTCTTTCAAAGAGGTGCAGCTCTCGCTTTTGGATACCGTCATTTCCGTCAATCAGCAGGATACCGTAGTCTAAGACCGCAAGACAGCGCTCCATCTCCGAGGAAAACTCCTGATGTCCGGGAGTATCCAAAAGAAA
>CALHIC010000514.1 GCA_938030845.1 uncultured Oribacterium sp.
CACTAATGCAAATGATTTTTAAAAAGCCTGAGGAAGTTTTCGGGGAAGAAGAGTCCGTCGAAAAACAACCTTTGGACTTGTTGTCTGTAAAAGGCGACAGAATAAGCACAGTGTTAGAAACAGAGAACATTGAGCTCCTCCTGGAAAAAGAGCAGGGACGAATCCGCCTTGTACAGAAAAATTCCGGAGGAGAAGAACTGAAAACTCTGATGGAATGTCCCTATGCGGAAAATGCGGATGCCCGGAAAGAACTTACGGACATGATGTCTGCGGTAAAGAAAGACATCGAAGCGGCTGTAGAGCTGGGAAGAACTTCCATTCGCATTCCGGAAAGTAAATATGAACTTTTCATGTATATGCGGAGACGCCCATCTATCCCTATGGATATGGATAAGTTAAACCGGGAGCTTTCTTCCGGTGAAGCAAGAGAAAATGTGGCTTTATTCCGTTCTTTCTTGGAGAAGAATCCCAGAATCAATGTTTATGTGGGAATCTATACCCTTGGACAGGATACGGCTTACAGAATCTTGAAGCAGGAATGGCGGATGCTTTCCAATGTCCGTTTTATTGTTTTGGAAAATTATGAAAAGAAGCCGATTTCCTGGTCCGATCCGCGGATTCAGGAAAGCCTGAAGGATTCTCCCAATGTGGCAGCCATCGGTATCGGTATTAAGGGAGATCGTCCCCGTTATGCCATTGAGCTCCGCACAGAGGATTTGGCTTCCTCTGTTAAGAAAGCAGCACTGCTGAGCCACCACATTTTCAATATTCGAGAGGAAATGATTGATGCCCAGACCCAAGGCTTTGCCAAGGCTATGTGGGAGCTTGGGGCAAAACGGGGAAAGAGTGAGGAATTTATTCGGAAAACCGTGGAGGATCTGGCTTTAGAGGATGCCTGCTACAGAATTTCCGAAAGCTCTGCAAAGGAAATCGTGAAGAAGGTGCAGGAGAGAGGCTTTAATGAAGGAGAGGACATCGGTCTTTTCCGTGTTCCGGTATTAGACAGACGTCTGCTCTTAAACCTTTTAAAGAATGCGGAAAACGGCTTCCTGGTGGTGGATGATGCGGGACAGTTCCAGTATTACCGGGATATGACCGGAAAACTGGTGATGAAATACGGCTGGGAGAAGGACGGCTGTTGGTACATCGCTCCAAAGGGGAAGGAAGAAAAGGAAATTCGTGCCGAGGCGGCAAAGGTTCTTTTGGAAGGAAAATATCTACAGGCTCTAGGAAAGATTTTGATGGAGAACCGGAATCGTTCCGTTAGTGACGCCTACAGCAATCTGAAAAACTTCATTGTTTCTTATGAGAAACTGGGAATGGGAGAGGGAGAACAAATCGAAACTTTAGGCCTTGCCAGAGACTTCTTCCCCAAGGAAAATATAGAAGAAATCCAAACCGTCATTGGAGAGGTGCTTTCCGAAAGCTCCCTCTATGACAATTTCGGATTTTAAAATATATTATAGAGTTAGTAACCTTATATCCATAATTTTTGAAAATGGCTAAATTGATATAAAGTAAGAGTTTCGCCGTATTTGAAGTGCTATAGAAATTGATATATTCTCTCCATATTGCATGGCGGTAAAGAGGGGATACATCAATTTCTATGGCATTTTTTTATTATAAAATCTTCTTTTATATATTTAAACAAATTAAAACATATGCTAAACTTAAATTGCATGATGTACCTAGCGAATTGATTTAAATACTTTTAATTTCACGCCTATGGATATTTTTTATATATGCTTAGCTTACGGACTGTTTGTTTTTTCTATATTCGTCAAAATATTTACAAAGACAAGTTTGTCCGCCCCCGGAGAATATGATTTTGTGATGAAACATAAGCTATTAACCGTATTGTTGGTGATTTTAGGCTTATTCATTCTGCTTTTCCTGTACACTGTGTTTTCTTATTTCAATATCCCCATAATAAGCTGAATTTCACGCGTAGATAAAGTAACAGGACCCCTCGGATAAAGCATCGGGAATACTTGCAAGAAGTAACTATTTTTTGTAAAGTATTCCTGTTTTGTTTTTATGAAGAAGGGAAGTAAAAGAATGAAAGAAAAGAGTAACCGTATTGTTTCGCTGACTTCCATCTGCATTGTGCTTTTGTTTTTGGTGGCGGCGGCTTTTTTGACCGATAAGGAGTCGGTGCAGAATTCCCCCTGGTCTTTAGTGCCTCCGGTGATTGCCATTGCCCTGGCTTTGATTACCAAGGAGGTTTACAGTTCCCTGTTCTTAGGAATTTTATCCGGAGCTCTTTTGTATTCCGGCTACAATCTGGAGGGGACTTTGAACCATGTGTTTGTGGACGGTATTATCCATGTGCTTTCCGATGCCTGGAATGTGGGAATTCTTTGCTTTTTGGTGATTTTAGGCATGATGGTACAGCTGATGAATAAAACCGGAGGCTCCAGAGCCTTTGGGGATTGGACGAAGAAGCATATCCGAAGCAGGAAGGGCTCTATGCTGGCCACCATTGCCTTGGGATGCCTGATTTTTATTGATGATTACTTTAATTGCTTGACTGTGGGCTCTGTTATGCGTCCGGTAACGGATCAGCATAAAATCAGTAGGGCAAAGCTGGCTTATCTCATTGATACTACGGCAGCGCCGGTATGTATCATAGCCCCTATTTCCTCTTGGGCGGCAGCGGTTTCCGGCTTCGTGGAAGGGGAAAATGGGATGAAGCTCTTTGTGAAGACCATTCCTTATAATTTCTATGCCCTTCTGTCCATCTGTATGCTGATTTTTTTGGTTGTGCTGAACGTGGATTTTGGCCCTATGAAGCTTCATGAGGAAAATGCTGTAGAGAGGAATGATCTTTTTACTACAGCGGAGCGTCCCTATGGGGAAGCTACCGAGGAAGAGGGAAGAAAAGGACATATCCTGGATATGTTGGTACCGATTTTCTCGTTGATTGTTTTCTGTGTTGTGGGAATGATTTATTCCGGTGGATTTTTCACCGGTGCAGACTTTGTTACGGCATTTTCCAAATCAGATGCTTCTATAGGATTGGTGCTTGGGTCTTTTGGCGCCTTGGTAGTGACCTTGTTTTACTACTTTGGCAGAAACGCCCTTTCCTTTAATGAAGGAATGGACTGCCTGCCGGAGGGCTTTAAGCAGATGGTGCCGGCCATCTTGATTTTGACCTTTGCCTGGTCCTTGAAGGCCATGACGGATAGCTTGGGGGCGAAGGAATTTGTAGCGGTGATGGTAAAGAGCAGTGCAGGATCCGCATTATCCTTCCTTCCGGTATTTATTTTCCTGATTGCCATAGGCCTGGCATTTGCCACAGGAACTTCCTGGGGAACCTTCGGAATATTGATTCCTATTGTGGTAGCCATTTTCCAGGGTGTGGATAGCAACATGATGATTCTTTCCATGTCCGCCTGCATGGCGGGAGCGGTTTGTGGAGACCATTGTTCTCCCATATCCGATACCACCATTATGAGCTCCGCCGGAGCCCAGAGCGTTCATATTAACCATGTGCAAACCCAGTTGCCCTACGCCCTTTTGGTGGCCGGGGTATCCTCGATTAGTTATATTTTGGCAGGATTCTTAAAGACTCCATGGCTTCCGTTAGGAATAGGCGTGGCACTTCTGTTCGGAATTTTGCTTTGGATTAAGACGGGACAGAAGAAAGCTTAAAAGACTGATTAAAAGGCAGATAGGAGTTTAGGAAAAGCCGATATTTGCCGGGGAGAGAATGGGAGATGGAAAAATAACTAATGGCAAAAAT
>CALHIC010000515.1 GCA_938030845.1 uncultured Oribacterium sp.
CTTTAGCACAAATGAGATGGCAATCTACAAAATTCCCCATGATTTCCGGCTTTTTTTAGATTTGTATTTCGAAAAGGAAAACAATGCTATAGTATAGAAAGTATTTGGAGTATGATACCTTGATAGATGTGCATATAGAGATGGAGAAAATAGGAATGGAGAAAGAACTAAAAATATCTTCCTTTTTCGTAGAGGGAAAGAAAGCGACACTGTATCAACCTCTTGAAAGTGTGGTGGAGAAGAAATTAAATCATGCGAATACAAATACCAGTCTGAACACAAATGGTCAGACTATGGAAGCAAAAGCTTTGGGAGGGAAATTATCAGAAGTCAAATTATCTTCTCCGCTACTGATTCTTCATTGCTTTTCCGAAGAGGAAGAGGCGGTGGTAAAGCTTTTGCAGGGGCAGGAGTACTTTACATTTCCGCTTCTTTGTATCAACAACTTAAACTGGCAGAAGGACATGTGCCCCTGGGATAGTCCTGCTCTTATTAAAAATGAGAAGGATTTTATTGGCGGAGCGGATGAATATTTGTTCCTTTTAGAAAAGGAAATTATTCCGAGGGCAGTAGAAATTCTTGGAGAAGAGCCTACATATTATGCTTTGGCCGGATATTCCTTGGCGGGACTTTTTGCCCTATATGCCGGCTACCGAAGTTCTTTATTTTCTCGGATTGCCTCTGTCTCCGGCTCCCTTTGGTATCCGGACTTCGTTTCCTTTGCCAAGGAGAAGAAAATGCTGAGCAAAGCGGAGAGGCTCTATCTTTCTTTGGGAACAGAAGAAGCGAAGACCAAGCATGCCGTCCTGTCCACCATAGAAAGAAAAACCCGAGAACTGGTAGAGCACTACCAATCCTCGGGATACTGTGTGAATTTTGAGCAAAATCCCGGAAACCATTTTTGTGAAGTGGAGCAAAGAATTGAAAAGGCAATCCGGTGGATTATGAAAGAGTGATTATCTTTTTATCCGATAATTTCTGAAAGCTTTACCTTTCTGTCTTCCATTCTGGACTTCGTGCATGCATCCGCTGTGGCAATAGCGGCTCTTGCGGCTTCTCCGGTAAGCAATGGCTTATATTCGTCACTTACTTCCTTGCCATGCATTATACCATTGAGGAAGGCCATTTCCTTCTTCATAATGCCCTGTAGCCATAGTGGGGGCTTTCTGCCGGGTTTACCGTATTGAATGGCACCGTCCATTTCCGTACCATGGTAAATGCGGGTTCTGTCCGCATCTTCTTCCTCACTTTCGTGGAGAAGGAAATG
>CALHIC010000516.1 GCA_938030845.1 uncultured Oribacterium sp.
GGTTTCCGCCCAGGCGGGAGAAACCGTAAAGATCCCGCTCCCTGCAGAGAGCGCTTCCGGAGCTGAGAAAAATCAGGCAAAGCCAAAGAGCGGTTATGTAACCTTGTATGAAATGGAGTCCGAGTCCTAAAAGGACTTAAACTCCTAAGATATCTAAAGTTTATAAAGCTGATAAAGCTTCTAAAATCCCATCTTGAAGTCTAACGAAATATCGCTAACGAAATTTCCTTCGTAAATTTCTTGTATTTGCGTTCATTTTTGATACAATGAACACGTTGCTCTTTTTTGGGAAAAAAGAAAAGGGCAAAATACTAAGAAGGGGGTTTTTATGAGTTGGAAAAAACGCTGATTGATTTAAAAGGAATTACCAAGACATTTGACGGAGAGCTGATCTTAGATGATTTGAATTTATCTATTCGGGAGAACAGCTTTGTGACCTTACTGGGACCCTCCGGATGTGGAAAGACCACCACATTACGGATTATCGGAGGCTTTACCCAGCCGGACAAGGGACAGGTCTTATTTGACGGACAGGATATCACCGGATTGCCGGCCAACAAGCGGCAGCTGAATACGGTATTCCAGAAGTACGCCCTGTTTCCCCACATGAATATTGCAGAGAATATTGCCTTCGGTCTTCGGATTAAGAAGATGTCGGAAAGCTATATTCGAGAGAAGATTCAATACGCCTTAAAGCTGGTGAATCTGCAAGGCTATGAGAAACGTTCTGTGGATTCCCTATCGGGAGGACAGCAACAGAGAATCGCCATTGCCAGAGCTATAGTGAATGAACCCAGAGTACTTTTATTGGACGAACCCCTGGGGGCTTTAGACTTAAAGCTTAGGCAGGAGATGCAATATGAGCTTATCCGTTTGAAAAATGAATTGGGCATTACCTTTTTATATGTCACCCATGATCAGGAAGAGGCCTTGACCATGTCGGATTATGTGGTGGTAATGAATCAGGGTTATATTCAACAAGCAGGAAGCCCGGAACAAATCTATAACGAACCGGAAAATGCATTTGTAGCTGACTTTATCGGAGACTCCAACATTGTCCCCGGCGTAATGCTGGAGGACCGTTTGGTGCGTATTTTTGGTGCCAACTTCCCTTGTATAGATGAGGGATTTGGAAAAAATACCCCTGTGGATGTGGTGATTCGTCCGGAGGACGTGGAAATCCTGGAAGAGGGAGACGATCGTGCGATTCTGAAGGGAACCATGACCCACATCATTTTCAAGGGAGAAATATACGAGATGGAATGTACCACGGAGGATGGCTTCGAGTGGCTGGTACACTCCACGGAAATGCATGAGCCGGGGAAAAAGGTGGGGACTTATGTGCGTCCCTCCAATATTCAGATTATGAATAAGCCCGAGTCTGAAGACGAGGAGGCATTGGGCATTGAAGAATAAAGGAACAAGGCTTCTGGCCGCCCCCTATCTGATCTGGATGGGTGGATTTATTGTGATACCCTTACTTTTGGTTTGGTACTATGCCTTTACAGACAAGACCGGTGCATTTACTTTAGACAACTTAACAAAGATTTTTTTGTGGGAGAACTACAAGCCCCTGTATCTGGCGGTGCTTCTCTCCCTTTGCAGTACCCTTTTATGCTTCCTTTTGGCCTTCCCCTTAGCCATGGTGCTTCGGAACAAAAAGGTGGGAAAGGGTTCTTTTGTGGCCTTTATTTTTATCCTGCCCATGTGGATGAACTCTCTGCTTAGAATTCTGGCATGGCAGACTCTTTTGGAGCGAAAGGGCGTTTTAAATGAGATTTTGTTGGCTCTGCATTTACCTACCCAGAGCCTAATCAACACCCCCTATGCCATTATTTTGGGTATGGTTTACGACTTCCTGCCCTTTATGATTTTGCCTATCTACAACACCTTAAGCAAAATCGATGACAATACCATCAATGCCGCCTACGACCTTGGGGCCAGCTTTTTCACCACCCTCTTTCGGGTGATTTTGCCCCTGTCCATTCCCGGCATTGTGTCCGGCGTGACCATGGTTTTTGTGCCGGCTCTCACCACCTTCGCCATTTCCAACATTCTTGGAGGCGGCAAGATTTTCCTCATCGGAAATGTCATCGAGCAGGAATTTACGGTCAATTCCAACTGGAACGTGGGCTCGGGACTGTCCATGATTCTGATGGTCTTCATCATCGCTTCCATGGCCATACTGTCCCGCTATGACAACGGAGAGGGGGCGATTTTCTAATGGAAAAGAAATCTGTTCGTATTTTGGAAAATGCCTATCTGGCTTTGGTGGTGCTTTTTCTCTACGCACCCATCTTCATGCTTACCGCCCTGTCCTTTAATGCGGGAAAGAGCAGAGCCCATTTTACCGGCTTCAGTCTTCGCTGGTATGTGGAAATGTTTCAAAACGAGGACATTATGCAGGCTTTGCAAAACACCCTTGTGATTGCCTTTTTGTCCGCCCTGATTGCCACCATTCTGGGCACCATGGCGGCGGTGGCTCTTCGGAAAATGAAGGTGCTTCCCAGAAGTCTGATTATCGGTGTCAGCAATGTGCCTATGCTGAATGCGGATATTGTAACAGGTATCTCTTTGATGCTTTGCTTTATTGCCTTTAAAATTAGCCTGGGCTTTCAGACCATTTTGATTTCCCATATTACCTTTAATCTGCCCTACGTGCTTTTGTCCGTTTTGCCCAAGCTTCGGCAGAGTTCGGAGGTTAGCTATGAGGCGGCATTGGATCTTGGAGCAAAGCCCCTCTATGCCTTTTTCAAGGTGGTGCTTCCGGACATTATGCCGGGAGTTTTGTCCGGCTTTTTGCTGGCATTTACTATGAGTCTGGACGACTTTATCATTACCCACTTTACCAGAGGTGCCGGCATCAATACCATTTCCACCCTGGTCTATGCGGAGGTCAGAAAGGGAATCAACCCCAGTATGTATGCACTTTCCACTTTGATTTTCGTTACGGTTTTTATCATCCTTTTAATCGCTAATTTTGCCCCGAGCTTTATGGGAAGAAAGGAGGAAAAGGCATGATGAAAAATTATGAAAAGGATTCTGAAAAGAATCTTTGGAGCAACTCGGGAGAGCGTGCAGGAAAGCTTGTAAGTAAGGCCGCACAAAAAAAGCTAAGAAAGCTTTTTCTGCCTCTGGCAGCAGGCTTAATGCTTCTTTTCAGCGCCCTGCTTTTGTCCTCCTGCGGACCGAAGGAGGCGGAGTCCACAGAGAGTCCGGAGGGAGAGGGTCAAAGCAAGACGGACAATGTAGTCAATGTCTATAACTGGGGAGAGTATATCGACCCGGAGGTGATTACGGAATTTCAGCAGGAAACCGGCATCAAAGTGGTTTACGATATGTTTGAAACCAACGAGGAAATGTATCCTGTCATCGAGGCGGGGGGAGTGCTGTATGATGCGGTTTGCCCCTCGGATTACATGATTGAGAAGATGATGCAGAACCATCTTTTGGCGGAAATCGACTTTAAGAACATTCCCAATATCAAGGAAATCGGAAAAGAATATATGGAAATGTGTGCGGAGTTCGATCCGGGAAATCGCTACATGGTACCCTATACCACGGGAACCGTAGGCATTCTGTATAACAAAAGAATGCTGGATGAGCTGGGCGTGCCTTATCCTACCAAGTGGGCGGATCTTTGGAATCCGAAGCTGAAGGGAGAAATCCTGATGCAGGATTCCGTCCGGGATGCCTTTATGGTGGCGTTGAAGAAGGAAGGCCACTCCATGAACACCGTGGATGACAAGGAGTTGGATGAGGCCATGAAGGATTTAATTGCCCAGAAGCCCTTGGTACAGGCTTATGTGGTGGATCAGGTCAGAGACAAGATGATCGGAGAAGAGGCGGCGGTAGGCGTCATTTACTCCGGAGAAATCCTCTATGTGCAGGGAGAGCTGGAAGGCACGGACGTGGAAGTGGACTATGTGATTCCGGAGGAAGGCACCAACCTGTGGGTAGACGGTTGGGTAATTCCCAAGAACGCCAAGCATAAGGAAAATGCGGAAAAATGGATTAATTTCCTCTGCCGTCCGGATATTGCGGCGAAGAATTTCGAGTACATCACCTACACCACCCCAAACGTAGGCGCCTTGAAGCTTCTTTCGCCGGAATATACGGAAAATAAAGCGGTATTTCCGGATATGGCGGAGGTTTTGAAAAAGGGAGAGGTCTTCAGCTATCTGGGAGAACAGGACGAAGCCAAGTACAATGACCGTTGGAAGAAAATCAAAGTGTCCTAAACCCTATTTGAAAAAAGATCAAAGTGTCCTAAATCCTATTTGAAAAAAATCTGACAGAACCCCTCTTTATGGAGAAAGTCCATAGGGAGGGGATTTTTCTATTCTTAGAAATTTTAGAAAAGCTTTTTATTCGGAAAATTTTTTGCTAAAATAGGGGCGTTTAGAAACAGCGGAATTCTTTGCAGGAAGAAAGCGGCCGGGTGTAGCAAGAAAGCCGGCGGTATATAGCAAGAAAGTCGCTTGCGTGTAGCAGGAAAATCGGCTACGTGTAGCAAAAAGTCGGCTGCGTGTAGCAAAAAAGTCGACTGCGTGTAGCAAAAAGGCAAAAGGGGGAAGAAAAATGCGCTCAAAATATGTAGCATATATCGGTTCTTATTCATATACCGGCTCTGCCAAGGGCATAACCATCTGTGATGTGGATATGGAAAAGGGAAGATTTGAAAAAAGAACAGAGGTGGAGGTAAACAACTCCTCCTACGTGGCGGTTTCTCCCGATAAAAGAACCCTTTATTCCATTGCGGATGAGGGAATTGTTTCCTTCCGCATTTTGGATAACGGAAACCTGAGCAAGTTAAATACCAGAAATATCCGCGGAATGCGCGGTTGCCACCTTGCCGTAGACAAGAAAGGGGAATACCTGATGGTGTCCGGCTACCATGACGGAAAGTCCACCCTGCTGTCTTTAGAAGCGGATGGTTCTGTAGGCCCGATTGTGGACGGCGTTTATGACCAGGGTATCGGTTCCGTGGCGGAGCGTACCTTCCGCCCCCATGTTTCCTGCTCCCGTATGACGGATGACCAGAAGTTCATTTTGGTGGCGGATTTAGGAATAGATCAGGTGAAAATATTTCGTTTCGACAAGGCGGATCGGAAGATGCGACAGGTGGATACTTTGCGATGTGAACTGCAATCCGGCCCAAGACATTTCCGTTTCTGCCCGGACAGGAATTACCTCTATCTTTTGTATGAATTAAAAAATGTAGTGGATGTGTATCATTTTTCCGAGGGAGAGAAGGACTCGGAGGTGAAGCTGGAGAAGCTGCAGACCATTTCCACCCATAACGATAAGGAAAACAACCCCTTAATTGCCGCTTGCCAGATGCGTTTTTCTCCGGATCCGGATGCTTCTCATCTTTTTGTGTCCAATGCGGGAATTAATACCATCACCATCTATGACAGAGATAAAGAGACAGGGCTTTTAACCATGAAGGGAAGCCTTCCTATCGCCGGCGAATATCCTAAGGACTTCTGCATTTTCCCGGATGAAAAGCACCTTGCGGTAGCCAACAATGAAAGCGGTACCATTACCTTTTTCAACATTGATTATGAGCAGGGACTTTTAACCATGTGTGCAAGAGAGCTGGAAGTGGATGAACCAAACAGCATCTGTATGGTAGAGTGTCGGGGGTAAGGAATGGCTGGAAGTCAGTTTGGAAAAATATTTCATATCAGTACCTTTGGCGAATCCCACGGTAAGGCCCTGGGGGTGGTTGTAGACGGCTGCCCCGCAGGGCTTTTCCTGTCGGAGGAGGATATTCAGGAAATGCTGGAACGGCGCCGTCCTGGGAAGAATCTGAAGATGACTCAGAGGAAGGAAGGGGACAAGGTAGAGATTCTTTCCGGTATTTTTGAGGGAAAAACCACCGGTACGTCCATTGCCATGGTCGTGTGGAACGAGGATCAGCGCTCCAAGGATTACGGGGAAATTGCCCATGCCTTTCGCCCGGGCCATGCGGATTACGGCTTTTTTGCCAAATACGGTTTTCGGGATTATCGGGGGGGAGGTCGTTCCTCCGGAAGGGAAACCATTGCCAGAGTGGCGGCGGGAGCCATTGCCAAGAAAATGCTTTTGGAGCTGGGGGTTTCCGTCCGGGCCAAGGTCATCGAGCTTGCCGGCATTTCCCTGACAGAAGATCGGCAGAAGGCGGAGTTTTTGGCGGAACAGAAGATTCTCTCCTTAAGGGAACAGGGGGATTCTGCCGGAGGAGTGGTGGAATGTCTGGTGGAAGGACTTCCTGCCGGCATCGGGGAACCGGTTTTTGATAAGCTGGATGCCTCCCTGGCAAAGGCCGTGATGTCCATCGGTGCAGTAAAGTCGGTGGAAATCGGAGACGGCATCGAAGTGTCCAAGAGCCTTGGCTCCGAGAACAATGATGCATTTTTCCTTATGGAAGAGAACGATTACGAATCAGAAGAGAAAGAGCGGGATGCGGCAGGGAAGGATAGTTGTCCTCATTCCTTGCTAGAAGGAACTACTTCCTTCGAGGGAAAATTGAAAAAGGGCAGCAACCATAGCGGCGGCATTCTGGGGGGAATGAGTGACGGAAGCACCATTCGCATCAGAGCCGGCTTTAAGCCCACACCTTCCATTTCCAAGCCCCAGCAAACGGTAAATGAAGCGG
>CALHIC010000517.1 GCA_938030845.1 uncultured Oribacterium sp.
ATTCCGTGTCTACCGATACCCATTTCGTGCATAAGGCTTGGCACGATGCATCTTCCAAGATTGGAAAATTAAGCTTTCCGATGCTCTCCGATCCCAGCCATAGCCTTTCCAAGGCCTTTGAAGTATTTCCGGAGAACGGAAGCCTTGCAGAAAGAGGAAGTTTCATTGTGAATCCGGAAGGAAAGATTGTAACCTATGAAGTAAGTGCCGGAAATATCGGAAGAAATGCGGATGAGCTTCTTCGTAAGGTTCAGGCCTGCCAGTTTGTAGCTGAGCATGGCAATGAAGTTTGCCCTGCAAGATGGACACCGGGAGAAAAGACCTTAAAGCCCGGAATTGACTTAGTTGGAAAGATTTAATAAAGAATTGAATCAAGAGATTTTCCCATTCGCAATTCTGTGTTAGAATTCTGCGAATGGGATTTTTTATTCTTAACGAGTATCCTACGGGTAGCGTGCAATCTCTCGTTTGCTATGAACTTCTTCATGTAGGGGAAGATTGTAAAATGTAGGGTAAGATTATAAATCTTCTGAAATAGAGTGTTGAAATATAGGGGAATAAGGGGAAAGTATGGGATTTCTCTTTGAAGAGAAAGAAGATAGGAATGGAAAATATGCGGAAATCACCGGATACGAGGGTCGTATCCGGCATTTGCTGATTCCGAAAACAGTGGAAAATGAAGCAGGACTCCTCCTTCCGGTGCGGGTGATTGGCAGCCATGCCTTTGACGGCAGGGAGGATTTATGTTCGGTGGAGCTTCCGGAGACGGTGCACACCCTAAGAAGTTTTTCCTTTTTTAACTGTGTTCACCTTTCTCATATTCGTCTCTTTGACAGTATTGAAGATTATTATGACGGCAGCTTCCGGCAGTGCAGAAGTCTGCAGGAAATAGATGTACATTTGCTTAGAGAGGGACGTTTTCAGATTCTTAGAGATATCTTAGGGGACAGTGACAGGCAGATTCTTCTGCATCTGACGATGGAAAAAGGGGAGTGTGCCCTGCTTTTTCCCGGATATGTGGATAAGGTCCGGGAAAATACCATGGCCAGGCAGATTCACGATACGATAGAGGGCTGCGGTTACAGCTACCGGCAAACAGTAGGTCGTTCCCAAATAGATTTTCGTCTTTATGATAAGCATTTCCAAAGGGCTACCTATGATACCAAAGAGGCGGCGGTGTTGATTGCCCTTTGCAGACTCCGATATCCTATGGAATTACTGGACTGGGCGAAGGAAGAATATCTTCATTTTTTGAAAGAAGAAGGAGAATTCTCCATTTCCTTTCTTTTGGAAGAGGGGGAAGAGGAGTGGATCCGTTATTATTTGTCTTTGGAAATTTTGTCTAAGGAGGACTGTGAGAAGGCTCTTTCTCTCTTGTGGAAGCAGGAGCGTCCGGAGCTTACGGCCCTGTTTTTAGCTTATCAGGAAAAGCATTTTCCCAAGAAAAAAGAGGAGCTTTTCTTTGATATTTCGGATTTGTAATGCGTATGGAAAGGAAGGAATATGAAGGGAAAAAGGGAAGAAAGACGTCCTACCGCCCAGGGAAGTTTAAATGACCTTGGCAGCAGGATTTTAAATCAATCTCGTTATGAACTAAGCCTTTCCATGCGGCATTTGGCCAGGGCTTTGGATAGGCTTCCCTATGAGATGGATTTTAATACCCAAAGGATGGGAACAGAGGGGGAGCGGATTCATTTTCATCCGGAGTTTATATTTCAGCTTTTTATGGAAAGCCCCCAGAAATTAAATCGTCTTTATATGCATATCCTGCTCCATTGCCTTTTTCGGCACATGTTTAAAAATGAAGATAAGAAGGAAGAACTTTGGAACATGGCCTGTGATATTCATGTGGAATATGTGCTGGATTCTTTGGATGTGGATTTACTGAAAAGACCTGCGGGGGAATATCGGGAGAATACCTTCCAAAGATTGGAAGAGAAAATCAAAACCTTAAGTGCGGAGCGAATTTATCAGTATTTGGAAGAGGCGGATTTGGATTATGATGCCTGGGAACGCTTAGAACGGGAGTTTTACAAGGACGATCATGTATTTTGGAAGGTCATAGACAGAAAGGATGCTCCCGGACAGGAAGGAGAGGGGGATAGCGACGGGGCGCCCCTTCCTTTGCCGGAGGATTTTACGCCCAATGACAAGCCTTCCGGGGAAGAGAATGAGGAGGAGAAAAAGGACAGTGGTGATAATACTTCGGTTGAAAATTCCGAAGATAAGGATAAGTCTCCTCGAGAGAGCAAGTCATCAGAAGATGCTTCCCCGCAAAGTGGAACGCCCTCTAATGGAGAAGGCAAAGAAGAGAAGAATCAAGAAGCTGGGAATCAAGAACCCGAAAACCGGGGAAGCGAAGGCGAAGGAAACACGGGAGAGGGAAACTCGGGAGAAGACAGCCAAGGGGAAGCCAAGCAAGAGGATAGCCAAAGTGGGAATTCTTCCGGAAAAAAGCAGGAAGAAAGAAAAAAAGCGGAAAACCGGAAGCCCACAGGACAGGAGAAAAGAGAAGAGCGGGAAGCTAAGAAAAAGAGGGATGATCTCTCTAAGGAATGGGAAGATATTAGCAAACGGACGGAGCAGGAAATCGAACATTCCTCTAAAGAAAAACAAGAAGAACAGGGGAGTCTGGCCTGGTTTTTGCGTTTGGAACAGAAGAAATATACGGATTTTCGAGATTTTCTCCGGAGGCTGTCCGTGGATAGGGAAGAGATGGAAGTAGACTTGGATTCCTTTGACTATGGTTATTATTACTATGGTTTAGAGCAGTACGGAAATATGCCCCTTATCGAGGAAAACGAGTATAGAGAAGGCAGAAAGTTGCAGGAGCTGGTCATTGCCATTGATACCTCTCATTCCACCAAGGGAGAGATGGTTAAGGGCTTTTTGGAGGAAACTGCCGGCATTTTAAAGCAAAAGGACGCCTTTTTCCAAAAGGTGAAGGTGCACATTTTGGAATGTGATGATGAATTACGGAAAGATATTTGTCTGGAAAATGTAGAGGATTTAGAACAATACAGCAAAAATTTTGCGGTAAAGGGCGGCTACGGAACGGACTTCCGCCCGGTTTTCCGCTATGTTTCGGATTTACAGAAACGGGGAGAACTGAAGAATTTAAAGGGGCTAATGTATTTTACCGATGGGAAGGGGCGTTATCCCAAGGAGGCACCGCCCTATGTTACCGCCTTTGTCTTCCCCAAGGGAGAGGATATCGATGATGACAATGTTCCCTTCTGGGCGATGAAGCTGTACCAAAGGGAGAAGGATTAGTAAAAAAGCGAGGAGACTATAAGGAGAACTTTATGAATATAGAAGAAGCAAAAGAAGAAATCAAAAGGACGGTGAAGGCCTATCACCAAAAGGATGCCTCCGGTTGCTATAAAATTCCGGTGGAACGGCAAAGACCTTTGTTCTTGATGGGACCTCCGGGAATCGGAAAAACCGCTATCGTGGAGCAGGTGGCAGAGGAGCTGGGAATCAATCTGATTTCCTATACCATTACCCACCATACCAGACAGTCTGCCATCGGACTGCCTTATATTTCCAAGAAAATGTATGGAGACAGAGAGGTTTCCATTACGGAATATACCATGTCGGAGATTGTGGCCTCCGTTTATGAACAAATTGAAAAGACCGGCATTTCCGAAGGAATCCTCTTTCTGGATGAAATCAATGCGGTGTCGGAGACATTGGCGCCTACCATGCTGCAATTTCTTCAGTATAAGACCTTCGGTATGCATCAGGTTCCGGAGGGCTTTGTGCTGGTAACTGCAGGAAACCCTACGGAGTACAACAAATCCGTTCGGGACTTTGACATTGTAACCTTGGACAGACTGCGAAAAATCGAGATTCAGGAGGATTTTTCCAGCTTTAAAAACTATGCCTATAATGCAGGGCTTAATTCCGCCATCCTTTCCTACCTGGAAATTAAGAAGGAAAATTTCTACTTTGTAAAGCAGGATTTAGACGGAAAACGCTTTGTTACCGCCAGAGCCTGGGAAGACCTGTCCAAAATTATGCAGGTCTACGAGGAGCTTCATTATCCTTTGGAAGAAAAGCTGATGGCGGAATATCTTGCGGATGAAGAGGTGGCTAAGGACTTTGCCCTTTACTATGACCTGTATTGCAAATACAGAGAAATCTATCATGTACCGGATATTTTGGTGGGAAAGGAAATCAAGGATGTCAGCCTCTTTGTGCAGGCCCCCTTTGATGAAAAAATCAGCTTGCTATCCCTTTTGGTGGAGGCTTTGCAGAATGGATTTTATCGTTACAAGCAGGAACAAAAAGAACAGGAGCATATCTTCGGTCTCTTAAAGAAGGCGAAGGAGAAAATGCAGGAGCTTCCCTTGGAGCAGGTACTGGGGCAGGAAGAAAGGACTTTGGAGCAACAGAGAAAACGGGCTAAGGAAGCAAAAATGCTTTCCAAAGATCAGGAAAAGCGCTATGCCCATCTGCTTACTACCCTGTCGGAGTACTTAAAGCTTTTACAGGAACAAGGCCAAGCTTCCGAAGTAGAGAAGTTTGGGCTTTTGAAGACTGCTTTCCAAGAGAAAGAAGAGGCAAGAAAAAAGGACGTGGAAGAAACCGGACAAATGTTAAGCAATGCTCTCCACTTCTTAGGAGAGGTTTTCGGAGAGGGACAGGAGTTGCTGCTCTTCTTATCGGAGCTTAGTAAGAGTAAGTATGCCTTGGCCTTCTTGTCCGAGGTGGGAAATGAAACCTATTCTCAGTACAACCAGTACCTTTTATTGCAGGATCAGAAGAAGTCCTTGCAGGAAGAACTTAGGGCGCAAATGGAGCTGTAAGAAGAAAATATTTCCGGATTTTTTATCATTAGCTTTAATGGCTCCCCGGAATTTAGGGATAGTATAAGAATATTCGGTAAATGCACTGCATAAAATTATAAACATAATTTTTGCTTTTTCCTAGCCTTTTTTCTTGCTTTGTCTTAATATAAAGAAGATAAACCAAGCTGTTTAGATGCAGTTTTATATACATTTTTGTTGAGAAAGAGTAGGGCGCTATGGGAAAGAGACCAAGAATCAAATTAACGGTTACCGACAGAAGAGGCAAGATGGGCTGCCATAGAGGACACCATGTAGGACAGACCTTTGATTTTGATACGGAGCGGGGAGAGATTTGCCCTATGGCCATGCACTGTGCCTTTCCTTATATTGATATATTACGTTACGGCGGAAAGATTCCCGGACAAGAAGAAGGAACAGCAGAGTTTTGCTGTTCCGATGCAGATACCATTATGGTATTTAAGGCGGAAATTGTAGAGGATGAATCCTGATTGCCATCGTAGAAAAATGGTAGGTCGAGGCAATTCTACAGGAAATCTGTAGATCCAAGTAGTTCCATCAGCCTAATGAAAGTCTGTGAAGAAAATACTCTTAATCTTTAAAAGACAAAGCCGTACTTATGGAGAAGTTTCTTCGCCATTTCACAATCCTCTCCGGTGTAGAAGGAGAGTTGCAAAGCTCCTTCCCCTTTTTCACGGTTATGATTGATGCCGAGATTTCGGATGCTGACCATATTGGAAGCCAGAATGGTGGAGATAATGGAAATGGCTCCCGGATGATCCTGCACGTGAAGAGAAATTGCATATTCGCTATGAATCAGTCCCTGGGCGGAGCTGTCCATGGAATTCCGGTATTCCCCGGATTCCCGGAAGAGCTCCGCAATACCCTGGGGCTCTCCTTTTTGTATAGACCTTTTTATTTCCTCCAATAAGCTCTGGTAATGCTCCAGCATTTGGATAATCGGCTCTTTATTACTGAGGCAGATTTGCTGCCACATAATCGGAGAAGAGGAGGCGATACGGCTAATATCTTTAAAGCCGCCGGCGGCCAGCTTTTTCATAGTTCCTTTCTCATCCTCTTCCTTCAAAAGCTTCACAAGGCTTGCGGCAATCAGGTGGGGGAGGTGGCTCACACAGGCCACAGATTTATCATGCTCCTCCGGACTCATCACAAAGGGAATGCTGCCAATGGAGGAGAGGAAACTTTTCATTTTCTCGATAGACTCTGTAGGAAAGCCCTGCCCCGGAGTTAGAAGATAATAAGCATTTTCCAAAAGAAGAGAGTCGGAGGCTTTGTAGCCGGAAGATTCCGAGCCTGCCATAGGGTGTCCACCGCAGAATCTTGAAGAAAGTCCTAAAGCTTCCGCTTCTTCCATAATAGAGCGTTTGGTTGAACCCACGTCAGTCAGCAGGGTATGAGAGGAAAGCTTAGGTGCCAGTTCCCGTAAGAATATTCGGTTCCATTCCACCGGAGTGCACAAAAAGAGAAGCTCCGTATCCGAAGGAATTTCTTCAATACTTTGCAGTCCTTTTTCTATAATTCCTTCCGAAATAGCCATCTCTACGGAATGTTGATCCTTCTCCAGTACGGAAATCTTGGCTTTGGGATAGGTTTTTTTGATGGCTTTGGCAATGGATCCCCCGATGAGTCCCAAACCGATAAAAGTAAAATTTTGCCACTCCATATTTTTCTCTCCCCTTATGAAACAATATCTTTCCAAATTATACAGGAAAATGCCGGAGAAGGAAAGAAAGGGGAAGGTGTAAAAGAAGTTGTGAAAAGGAAAATTAGAGATAAAAGAAATACTATGTTCCCGATTATATAAAAAAACAGAGGCACAGCCCCAGCATCTCTAAGCCTGGTCTTACCCGCAACCTCTGTCATTGGAAGTAATCTAGCACAATTCAAAAGGGATGTCAACAATAGGCTAATTAATGGCTTTTTGTGCTAATTAATGGCTTTTTGTGCTTTTGTCTTTTTCTTTTTATAGCTTTACAGCCTGAGAGAAAACCATGAGGATAG
>CALHIC010000518.1 GCA_938030845.1 uncultured Oribacterium sp.
CGAGATGGGATATAAAGGTTAAATTCTCTCACCTTACAAGCGAGTGGAATGTTGAGGGTAAAAGTAAAGACCGGGGAAATGACCTTGCAGAAATGACTTATGGAACAAGTAGAGTGAGCGCCTATAAGTTGATTGAAGACGCCCTAAATCTAAAGGAAACAAAGGTTTTTGACCAGATAGTTAATCCTGATGGTTCTAAAATATCCATCTTAAATAAAAAAGAAACTATGCTTGCAGGACAAAAACAAGAACTTCTAAAAGAAGAGTTTAAACGCTGGATATTTAACGACCAGGAGCGAAGATATAGGCTTGTAAAGATATATAACGAGAAATTTAATTCAATCCGCAACCGTGAGTATGACGGCAGCAATCTTACATTTGATGGAATGAGCAATGGAATTGACCTATATGATCATCAAAGAAATGCTATCGCAAGGATTCTTTATGGGGGAAATACACTTCTTGCACATGTAGTAGGCGCAGGTAAGACCTTTGAAATGGCAGCTAGCTCTATGGAAGCAAAAAGACTTGGAATGTGTACAAAATCCCTTTTTGTTGTACCGAATCATTTGACAGGGCAGATCGGGAGAGAGTTTATGCAGCTCTATCCTTCGGCGAACATTATGGTGGCAGATAAAAAAGATTTTGAGCCCAAAAACAGAAAACGCTTTATCGGAAAGATTGCAACAGGTGAGTACGATGCAGTTATTATCGGCCATAGCCAGTTTGAGAAAATTCCCATGAGTAAAGAGTATCAAGAGAAGCATATTAAAGACCAGATTGACGAGATTATCAATTATGTGGAGGAATACAAGCATGATAGAAACCAGAACTTTACCGTGAAGGAGTTGCAAAAGACAAGAAAAAAACTGGAGACTAGGCTGGAAAAGCTAAACGATGATTTCAAGAAAGATGATGTCATTACCTTTGAAGAACTTGGTGTGGATAAACTGATTGTAGATGAAGCCCATAATTACAAAAACCTTTACCTTTACACGAAGATGAGGAATGTAGCAGGCATTGGACAGACGGAAGCATTTAAGTCTTCAGATATGTTCATGAAGTGTCGCTATATGGACGAAATGACCAATGGAAAGGGCATTGTCTTTGCTACGGGAACGCCTGTAAGCAATTCCATGACGGAACTTTATACCATGCAGAGATATTTACAGTATGAGGAATTAAAGAAAAATGGTTTGGAGCATTTTGACTCCTGGGCTTCCACTTTTGGAGAGACTCAATCTGCCTTTGAATTATCGCCTGAGGGGACAGGATATAGAGTAAAGACGAGATTTTCTAAATTTTATAATCTTCCTGAACTTATGAGTCTGTTTAAAGAAGTGGCAGATATTCAGACGGCTGATATGTTAAATCTTCCAGTCCCGGAAGCTCACTTTGAAGTTGTTAAGACCATGCCCAGTGATGAACAGAAAGAAATTTTAAAAGGCTTATCAGAGCGGGCAGATAAGGTGCGGAACAGAGCGGTAGAGCCTGACGAAGACAATATGCTAAAAATCACCAATGATGGAAAAAAGCTTGCTTTAGATCAGCGTTTAATCAATCCATTATTGCCTGATAATCCGGACAGTAAGGTAAATGTATGTGTAAAGAATGTATTTTCCATCTGGGATAAAACAAAAGAAGATAAGTCTACGCAACTAATCTTCTCCGATATGTCAACACCAAAGGGAGATGACAGCTTTAATATCTATGATGATATCCGGGAAAAGCTTGTGGAAATGGGAATCCCTAAAGAAGAGATTGCCTTTATACACGAGGCAAATTCCGATAAGCAAAAGGACGAGATGTTTGCTAAGGTGAGAAACGGAGAAATCCGAATCTTAATGGGATCCACACAAAAAATGGGAGCAGGTACAAATGTGCAAAAGAAACTGATTGCCCTACATGACTTAGATGTTCCCTGGAGACCTGCAGACCTGGAGCAAAGGGCAGGAAGAATTATCCGACAGGGAAATGAAAATAAGGACAAAGGCGGTGTATATATTTACCGTTATATTACAGAAAATACCTTTGATGCCTACCTTTGGCAAACTATTGAAAACAAGCAAAAGTTTATTTCCCAGATAATGACCAGTAAGACTCCGGTTAGAGTTGCGGAAGATGTAGACGAAAGTTCTTTGAACTATGCTGAAATCAAGGCTTTGGCTACAGGAGATCCAAAAATCAAAGAGAAAATGGACTTGGACAATGAAGTTACTAAGCTGAAAATGTTAGAAGCAAACTATAAGTCCAATCGTTACAGGTTAGAGGACAAAGTGGCGAAAACTTACCCTGAAGAAATCGCTAGGATAGAAAAGCTTATTGAAGCAGTTAAGAAGGACATTTCCTTAGTAGAACCGCAAGGAGAAGGAGAGAACAGATTTACTTCCTTAATCCTACATGGTGAAAAAATCATGGATAAAAAAGAAGCCGGAGAGAGACTGCTGGAAGCAATCAAGAATGTCAAAGTAAATGAAAGTAAAGTGATTGGCCAGTATCGAAATTTAGACTTGGAGGTGAGT
>CALHIC010000519.1 GCA_938030845.1 uncultured Oribacterium sp.
AGGCACAGTATTATGTTCCAATCTATCAGAGAAGATACAGTTGGAAAAAAGAGCATTGTTTAAAGCTTTTATTAGATATAATAAAGGCATCCAAAGATTCAAATAGACCATGCCATTTTTTGGGATCTGTTATTTATTTAGCGAAAGATAATGCGCAACATGCCTCTGCGGTTAAAGAATATCTTGTTATTGATGGCCAGCAGAGACTTACTACATTATCCTTACTATTGCTTGCCCTTGGAGATTATACTCGATTTTTTATTAAATCAGATGATGAATATGGTAAATCCGTAACGAACCTTGATAAATTAATGAGGAAATATCTAGTAAATGAAGATGAAAGCGATGATTTATATTATAAAATCAGGCTTAATATTGAGGATTTTCGTGCTTACAAGAGCTTGATTAATAATAGAAAACTGCCGGATGGAGTTAAAACAAGTAAAATTTATACAAACTATAGTATTCTTCTCGCTGAGATGCAAAACTTGAAAATTGCCCCACAAATTATCTTTGATGGAATTAAAAACTACTTTTGGTTGATATATGCCTTGTTCCTGAAGATAATGCGCAGCTTGTATTTGAAACGGTAAACACTACAGGTATGCAATTATCTACTGCGGATAAAATTCGAAATTTTTTACTTATGTCGATGCCTCCCTCCAGACAAACACAGTTGTTCAATGATTATTGGCATCCTATGGAAGAGGATCTTGATATGGATTCGGCAGACTCAAAAACTTTTGAAGAGTTTTTTTATTACTATATGACATCTGTTACTAAAAAACAGATTACAGGGGATTATTACGAGAAATTTAAAGATTATTATACTGAAAACTCTTCGTTGGGAACCGAAGAGATCATTAAGCAAATAAGACAATATTCAAAATTGTTTAAGCGTTGGCGGGAAGCAGATAAATTGCCCGGAAGGATTGAACAAGCCCTATCAAAAGTAAGAGCGACTGGCCAGTTTAAGACTACACCGGCTATTTTAAAGTTGCTTGCTGATAACGAAAATGGCATGATAACAGATGAAGATGTGATTGAGGTACTCACTATTATGGAAGCATATTGGATGAGAAGAAAAGTATGCAATCTTCCTACTAACACCGCAGGTCCTGTATGTTTATCTATGTTGAAATGCTTGTATGAGAACAACAAGATTATGGCCTTTAAGAACAATATCAAAGATCTTACTTGGGCTCAACGTATGCCGGAGGATTGGGAGATGGAAAATATTTTGCTTAAATTACCAATATACGATATTAATAGTGGTACGACTAAGATGATTCTCGATAGGCTTGAAAATCATAAACGAAAAGAATATGTCCCAACTGTCGAATATACGATTGAGCATATTATGCCTCAAACACTCAATCAAGATTGGAAAACGGATTTGGGGATAGAAGCAGATATAATTCATGACATCTATCTACATACATTAGGGAATTTGACCTTGACAGGATATAATTCGGAATATCAGAATAAATGCTTTGTGGAAAAGAAAGAATGTCAAGATAGAGAGGGAAATTATATAGGCTATAAACATACACCGATTAAAATAAGCCATTCGCTAGCTGATTTAAATCAGTGGAATGAGGCTGAAATTACAAAACGTTGCAAATCTTTAGTTGCTATTCTTAATCAGATTTGGAAGTATCCAGTTTAAATACCGGATTATATTTAAACAATGAGATTAATTTTCTGGTAGTAAGATAATCGTGATTTTAATCATTACCCTATTTCACTATGAAATGAATACTCGTAATTTTCTTAATATAGATATTAGTGGGATTATAATTCGTGGAGAATCATGTTTGTTCTATTGCGATAATGTAGGAAAATACATAGTGAAATATACTTAATATCAAGCTTTAAATTTTTGAAATGCCGTCGAAATAAGGCGGTTTTGGAGATGTTGTATATAAGCTTGTGAAATTAGGACTCCACAGTCTTTTTGGAGGGAAAACACTATGCTAAAAATCTGTTTCGTCTGCCATGGTAACATTTGCCGTAGTCCCATGGCGGAATTTCTATTTAAAAGAATTTTGGAGGAGCATGGAAGAGATGATGAGTTTCAAGTATCTTCCAAAGCCACTTCTTCGGAGGAAATTTATCGTGGGCAGGGGAATCCGGTTTACCCTCCGGTTCGGGAAATTCTGGAAGGGCTGGGAATTGATTGCAGTAAAAAAAGAGCCTGCCAATTGCAAAAAGAAGACTATGAAAGTTACGATTATTTCATAGGGATGGATGAAAGAAATCAGGAGAATATGAGGCGGATTTTAGGCGGAGACCCCAAAAGCAAGGTTTCCCTCCTTGGAGATTATACCGACCATCCTCATCCCATTGCCGACCCTTGGTATAGCGGGGAATTTCAAGCCTGTTATGAAGATATCCTAGAGGGATGTAGGGGACTATGGGAACAGATTAAAGAGAAGTAAAAGAAGTCGGTGCTGTAGAAATACAGTACCGGCTTTTTTTATGTTTTGTTTAAACCTGTGCGGAATGTGTTTGTTTGTGTGTTTTGCCTAAAATACATGGCAATATTTTGTGTTTTTGCTTATTGATAACTTACATAAGTAGGGTATAATGCAGATAGTTATTTGTTCAGATTTCACAAGAAAGATGGGAGGAAAACATGAAAAAGAGAGTTTTATCCGCAGTATTGGCCCTTTCCTTAGGGGCATCTTTGCTGGCTTGCGGAGCAAAAAGCGAAGGAGATGCAGGTGGAGATGCTTCTGCTAAGGCAGAGGAAGGAAAGTCCGATGGGGCTTCCGGGGACAAGGCAAAGGGCAGTGGAGAAACCCTGACAGTGATCTATATGTCCGGCGTTTATGCGGATGCTGCAAAGTCCATGGTGGATGAGTTTGAAGAGAAAACCGGCGCCAAGGTAGAGGTCATTGATATGCCATACACCGAGCTTCACCAGAAAATGCTTTTGGACTTCACCAGCGGAGCAGGAACCTATGATGTGATTGACGTAGCCAGCCAGTGGGATGGAGAATTTGCTCCTTACCTTACCGATTTACAGCCCTATATGGAGAAGGACGGCGTAAAGGCTGAGGATTTCATTGACAATGTTATTGCAAACTCCGGAAAGTGGCAGGATAAGTATATCGGAATCCCCAATGCATCCACACCACAGCTGTTTGCTTATCGTACCGACATTTTCCCAAATGGACTTCCTGATACCTGGGAGGAATACAGAGAAGAGCTTAAGAAGGTAACCAAGAAGGATGAAGGCTTCTATGGAGCCTCCATTTCCGGAATTACCGGACAGCTTGGCGGCGTGTTTGACTATGTGCTTTGGTCCATG
>CALHIC010000520.1 GCA_938030845.1 uncultured Oribacterium sp.
ACCGTAGCCGTCAGCCATAACCTCCAGGATTCCATGGGCTTCCTTGGCATCCGTGTCTCTTGGCCCTTCTCTACGAACTTCTTCTCTTGGCACATTGTCCTGAGAAGCATTATCCAAAGGCTCTTCTCCAAGCTCAGGGTTTTGGGCGCTTTCTTCATAATGCTCATTGGAAACAGCTTCTTTTACTTTGCTTGCTTTTACTTTGCTTACTTCCGTTTTTACCACTTCATTTTTCTTTGTTTCAGCCTTATCTCTTTTCGCTACAGTCTTCTCTTTTTTTACCGTAGACTTTTCTTCCTTCACAGTCGCCTTCTCTTCTGTAGCAGGCTCATCCGCTATAGAAGGTTTTTTTCTGCTTCTTGTTTTTTTCTCAACGGATTGCACCTCCGTCTCCCTATCCGCTGATAAGGATGCATCTTTCTTTTTTGCAGAGACTTTGCGCGGTTTTGTGCCGGCTTTGCTCTCCTCCGTCCCAGTCTGCAGCAGTTCTTCTTGAATCTCCGTGGATTTTTTTCTTGGCATAAATACTCCTTTGATGGAAAAAATGAAAAATAATATAGAATTACTTTATTAAAATGAATTAGCCGGGAAGTTTGATTCAGGGGAAGCCCTGATAAGAAAAGAGGGACGGAAATCCGAAAAGATTTCCTCCCTGTGTTTAGGATGGACCTGATGGGAGTCGAACCCATGTCCGAAAACGAATTCCCTCTCCTTCTACTATCATAGTACGCTTCAAGATTCCCCACTAGGATAAGATGCGCACGTCTTGTCCTAACCGGTATCCTCTAAATACGCCCGGTTGCGGGAGGAACCGCAACAGTCGTTTCTCACAAAAATGAGGTCAGGATCTTCCCGTGTGAGTGCAGGAAGGCTGGCCAGCAGCGCTTAGGCTGCTAATGCGTAACTATCGTTAGCGTTTAAATTTAAGTTTGAAGTTTAACGCGACTTCTTTCGGATAGCTTCTAAAGCTGCATCATCCCCGTCGAAACCGGTACAAGCCCTAAAACAGTCTTATTGTACGAGGAAAATAGCTATTTGTAAAGGATAAGCTTGATTTCTTTATCAACTGACAAAATCTTAACCCTTTTCTTGATTCTCCATCATTTTGAAAGAAAAGAAAATGGTTTGAAGAAAGATTTTAGCAGATATTTTTCTATTTCCTCATAGAAAAAAGTAATAACTCCTCTATATTAGACAAATCTACAATT
>CALHIC010000521.1 GCA_938030845.1 uncultured Oribacterium sp.
GTAGCGTCTTCCTTACTGTAATTGAGACGCTCCATAAGGCTGTCCACCACCTGCTCCGTCAGCTCATCGGTATAATAGGAATAGGGCTTGTCGTCTCCCTGACTCACGGAATTCACATTCTGGATTCTTTCATAAACCGGATCCTGTAAAGCCTCCTGGTAGCGGGCATCATCAATATAGCCCTGCTTTAACATATTTTTTAAAACCTGTGCTCTACGAATGGCATTTTTATCCGGATGGGTAATGGGATTCAAGCCGGAAGGATTCTTGGTAATCGCCGCAATAACCGTACATTCCGAAAGGTTGAGCTCCGTAACCTCTTTATTGAAATATCTTCTTGCAGCAACCTTTACCCCTAAGGTATTGGCCCCCAGATTAATAGTATTCAAATACTCCGTAAGAATACTCTTCTTAACTTCCTTCTTGCTTAAATTGCTCTGATCCTCCAGCTCCAGGGCCAGATACTGCTCCTGAAACTTTCGAACATAACGCTCAAACTTTCCTTCATGCAAGCCTCCGCCGAAAACATTGTTTTTCAGAAGCTGCTGGGTAATGGTAGAGCCTCCGCCGGCAGAACTGTCATCGGAAACCACACCCTTGATAGCACGCTTAATGGAACGAAAATCGATACCGTTATGGCTCCAAAATCGCTCATCTTCTATGGCTACAAAGGCATTGATTAGATCCTTGGGAAGCTCCTCATAGCTCACTCTTTCTCGGTTAGAGCCTTCCGTAACCAAGGTGGACATAAGATTTCCTTTTTTATCGTAAATCTTGGTAGCATACTCTGTAGGACCCACATGGATTTTATGGATATCCGGTGCGGAATCCAGAATACCCCGGAACAGGCCGTAGGAAAAGGAGACTCCCAGAAAAAGACTTGCCAGCAAGAGAAAGAGGCATAGACTCTTAATAATCCCCGTGAGTCTATGCCAAATACGAGCTCTCTTGCTCTTCATTTCATCTATGCGATTCTCTATATTATACCGTGTAAAATTCATATTCTTCCCTAAAATCACAAGCTCCGACGGGATAATTCCTTACACTTCCCATCCTAAAACATATACCGCTTTATTTTAGCATAAAGTATAGAAAGAAAACACAGTATTTTCCCTTAAGCCTTCCAAATTCTGTCTGGCATAACAAATTGCTGTTCACCCTGAGCCATAGGAGCAACCTCTCCCTGGGGGAACACCAAAACCAGCTTTCCTTCCCCATTGATATAGAAGCTTTGATCCTTCTTTACCTCAGTAAAGCCCTGATCATCCTCTCCGTCTTGGATAAAGTAGGGATAGTCTCCCTTCTGATTATGAGCCTTCATCTGGGAAACCACTTCCTCGGATAAAAGCTTCTGATAATCCGTTCCTTCCGGAAACAGATCGGAAAGTTGCAAAAGCTTTCCGCTATGCTTATCCATAGTGTAATAATGATTCTGGGTAAA
>CALHIC010000522.1 GCA_938030845.1 uncultured Oribacterium sp.
GGAGACGGAACTGCGTGAATCGGAAAAGCATAAGAAATAGATTGAAATATGTCTCGAGACATGGCTTAAGAAATAGCCGGAGAATAGATTGAGAAATGTCTTGAGATTAGGCTTGAAAATTTACAACAAAATAAGAAGGAGAAAAAGTATGGAAAAACAAGGATTTATTCATAGTCTGCCCTTTAAGCTTTTGGTGGCATTGGCTGTGGGCATTTGCTTAGGACTGGGTTTAAGCGGGATGGATAACGGTGTATCCCATGCCATTTTGAACATTGTGGTAACTGTAAAGTATATTGCGGCACAGTTTATCAGCTTCTGTGTACCGCTGATTATCATTGGCTTTATCGCACCCTCCATCACAAGATTGGGAAATAATGCTTCCCGTATGCTGATGGTGGCTTTATTCATTGCCTATGTATCCTCCATCGGAGCGGCATTTTTTGCCACAGTTGCCGGATACGGCATTTTACCCCACTTAAATATCAATCCTGACGTAGACGGTTTAAAGGAGCTTCCCGAGGTAGTCTTCCAGCTGTCCATTCCTCAGATTATGCCGGTAATGTCTGCCCTTTTCTTCTCCGTATTGGTAGGACTTGCGGCAGCTTGGAACAATTCCAAGATTATTACCCAGGCGCTGGAAGAGTTCCAGAACATCGTTTTATCTATCGTAACCAAGTTCGTTATTCCGGTATTGCCGATTTTGATTGGCACCACCTTCTGTACTCTGGCTTACGAAGGAACCATTACCAAGCAGTTACCAATCTTCTTGATTATCATTATTATCGTAATGATCGGACACTACATTTGGTTGACTCTTCTTTACTCCATTGCAGGAGCTTATGCAAAGAAGAATCCTATGAACATCGTAAAGCACTATGGACCTGCTTATATGACAGCAGTAGGCACCATGTCCTCTGCAGCAACTCTTTCTGTAGCTTTGGAGTGTGCAAGAAAGTCTGAGCCTACTATCCGTGAGGATATGGTAGACTTCGGTATTCCTCTTTTTGCCAACATTCACCTTTGCGGATCCGTTATGACAGAGACCTTCTTCGTTATGGCGGTATCCAAGATGCTCTACAATGAGTTCCCTTCTGTAGAGAAGATGATTCTTTTCTGCCTCTTACTGGGCGTATTCGCAATCGGCGCTCCCGGTGTTCCCGGTGGAACCGTTATGGCCTCCTTGGGACTGATCACCGGTGTCCTTGGCTTTGATGAGACAGGAACCGCTTTGATGCTGACCATTTTCGCATTACAGGATTCCTTCGGAACCGCTTGTAACGTAACCGGAGACGGTGCATTGGCATTGATTCTTACCGGATATGCGGAGAAGCACGGGATTCACCCACAGAAGTTAGAGTCTGTACTGTAATATTGAAATAGACCGATTGAAAAACTACATCCTGCGCTGGATCTTGTAAGGAAAAGGGTTTGACGGAAATAAACACTTGTCTAAAATCATACAGTAGATATATTCCTGCAGTACGGGTTCGGAATGGGGGGCAATCTGAGCCCGCGGGTACTTGCGAATAACAAAGTGTAACTGCAGT
>CALHIC010000523.1 GCA_938030845.1 uncultured Oribacterium sp.
CAGACCGATGTTGCATCTAAAGCAATCCATATATTCGTTTTACAGTCCTTCAATTTTAGTGTTAACGAACCGTCAACATTGGATTAACCCTTTTCAGACCTATACTGCTTATATACGAATGCAAAGAATTACAGCCCCTTTTTCTTAATGCTGTCAACGAAATCTTTTTCTTGATGCTGTCAACGAAAACGCTTGACACTGGAAGCCTTTTTTGTTATTTTACTATATCGTGAGGTGAAGTATGGAAGCATTTGTGGAAAAGGGAAACCTGTTTTTGCTGTATTCCGGCCTGTTAAAGGAGAAGCAAAGACAGATTTATGAATACCATATTTTGGAAGACATGAGCTTTACGGAGATTGGCTTGGAAATGGGTATCACCAGGCAGGCAGCCCAGGCGGTATTTCGAAAGGCGGACGAAAAGCTAAAGTTCATCGAAGAGAATCTTCACCTGGCAGAAAAGTGGCTCAGTATACGGCGTTGTGCGGAAGAAATTCAGAGCAAGGCACGGGATGCGGAAATCAAAGCATTAGCAGGAGAAATCATTCATGGCATTTGAAAGTTTATCCGATCGTTTAAGTGATATATTTCAAAATTTATCCGGAAAGGGAAAGCTTTCCGAGGAGGATGTAAACCTTGCCTTAAAGGAAGTTCGAATGGCTTTGTTGGAAGCAGACGTGAACTTCAAGCTGGTAAAGGATTTCATTGCCAAGGTCAAGGAATCCGCCATCGGAGAAGAGGTATTTTCCTCGTTAAGTCCGGCTCAGACAGTAATTAAGATTGTCCGGGACGAGCTGACCAAGATGATGGGGGAGGAGAATACGGAGCTAAAGCTTCGTTCCCAAAGTGAAATCACAGTTTTGATGATGGTGGGCTTACAGGGTGCCGGAAAAACCACCACTGCGGCAAAGCTTGCAGGAAAGTTTCAAAAGCAGCACAGAAAGCCCTTACTGGTAGCCTGTGACATTTACAGACCGGCGGCTATTGAGCAGCTTCGTGTCAATGCGGAAAAGCTTTCTATTCCTTTCTTTAGCTTGGGAAATCAGGTTAAGCCGGAGGAAATTGCAAAGAAGGCCTATGAAGAGGCCAAGGCAAAGGGCTATAACCTTTTGATTTTGGATACCGCCGGAAGATTGCAGATTGATGATGCTCTGATGGAAGAGCTAAAGCGGATGAAATCTGCGGTACCTGTTGACTGGACCATCCTTACCGTGGATGCCATGACCGGACAGGAAGCGGTAAATGTTGCGGAAAGCTTTAGCAAGGAAGTTGGCGTTAACGGCGTAATCCTCAGTAAGTGCGACGGTGATACCAGAGGAGGAGCAGCCTTATCCATTAAGGCGATGACCGGACAGCCCATTCTCTACCTGGGTATGGGAGAAAAGCTTTCCGATTTAGAGCCCTTCTATCCGGATCGTATGGCAGGAAGAATTTTGGGAATGGGAGATGTACTTTCCCTCATTGAAAAAGCCCAGAGCGAAATGGATGAGGAAAAGGCCAAGGAATCCGTTCGGAAATTGTCCAAGGGACAGTTTAACTATGATGATTTCATGGAACAGATGAATCAGCTGCAAAAGCTTGGGGGAATTGCAGGCATTTTAAAGCTGCTTCCCGGTATGAACAAGGCTATGCAGGGGATTGATCTGGAGGATTCCGAGAAGAAGATGAAGCAGGTAAAATCCATTATCCAGTCCATGACCTTTAAGGAAAGAGCCAATCCGAAGCTTATGAATCCCTCCCGTAAGAAAAGAATTGCCCAGGGAGCCGGAGTGGATATTGCAGAAGTCAACAAGCTGGTAAAGCAGTTTGAAGAGATGCAGAAAATGATGAAGCAGTTTGGCGGTTCCATGAAGGGAAAGCACGGAGGTTTCCCGGGAATGGGTATGGGCAAGAACCCCTTTGGAAGAGGCGGCGGATTCCCCTTCTAAAGAATAGATTATGTCCCCTTCTAGATAGGTGGACTCCCCTTTTAAAGAATAGGCGGATTGCCTTCTAAAGGACAGGAAACTTGCATTTTCATCAAGAATTTTATGTAGCGTTTCAAC
>CALHIC010000524.1 GCA_938030845.1 uncultured Oribacterium sp.
GGGGGACAGGCAGAAATCAAAGTCCCGGTAAACAAGATTATCCCTTTTAGCTCTGTGGACGGCCCGGGAAACCGGACGGCGGTGTTTTTACAAGCCTGCAATCTGGACTGTAAGTATTGCCATAATCCGGAAACCAGAGCCCTGTGTATTCATTGCGGAGACTGCATTCCGGGCTGTCCCACCAAGGCCATTTATTGGGAAGAAGGAAGGGTAGCCTTTTCTCCGGAAAAATGTATCGGCTGTGATCAATGTATTCATGCTTGCACACACAATGCCAGCCCCAGAATCCGCTTGATGAGCGCGGAAGAGGTGTTTCAGGAGGCAGCAAAGAACCTTCCCTTTATCCGGGGAATTACCGTGTCCGGGGGAGAGTGTACCCTTTATCCGGAATTCTTACGAGAATTGGGAATGCTCTGTAAAAAGAAGGGCATAGGATTCTTACTGGATTCCAACGGTTATTATGATTTTTCCAAGGATGAAAAGGACCTGCTTCCCTATATTGACGGGGTGATGTTGGATATTAAAGCCTATAATGGGGAAGAGCATAAAAGGGTTACCGGTTTTACCAATGAGGAAATTCTAAAAAATATGCGAATTTTGGCAGAATATGATAAACTCTTTGAGGTAAGGACGGTAGTGGTGCCGGGACTTTTTTCCGGAAAGGATACGGTGGAGAAGGTATCCAAGGACTTGTCTCCTTATGTAAGGAAGGGACAGAAAATCCGCTACAAAATTATTGCCTACCGGGAGTTTGGGGTACGGGAGCAATATAGGCAGTTTGAGAGTCCCGGTGAGGAAGAATTAAAGGCTTTGAAGGAGCTGGCCGAACAGGAAGGGATGCAGGACATACTCTTGATTTAAATTAGGCACTTAAGGGAAATCGAGGAAGGAGAGCATTTGGAAGATGGGAAGAGATGAAGGGCAGGAACCGGTTATTGAGATGCGGGACATTGTGAAGCGCTTTGGAGATTTCGTGGCCAATGACCATGTGCAGCTAAAGCTTCATAAGGGAGAAGTTCTTGCGATTTTAGGAGAAAACGGTGCGGGAAAGTCCACCCTGATGAATATCCTCTACGGTATGCTTCGCCCAAGCTCCGGAGAAATTCTGGTGCGTGGACAAAAGGTGGAGATGGATAGCCCGGAAAAGGCTATTTCCTTGGGAATCGGTATGGTGCATCAGCACTTTATGCTGATTCCTCCCTTTACCGTTGCGGAAAATATTATTCTGGGAGCGGAGCCCATGCAGGGGCTTACCGTGGACTTAAACGGAGCGAAGAAAAAGATTCGGGAGCTTTCCGAACAGTACCATTTGATGGTGGATGTGGATGCCAAGGTGGAAGACATCAGCGTAGGCATGCAGCAAAGAGTGGAGATTTTGAAGGTTCTGTATCGGGGTGCGGACATTTTGATTTTGGACGAGCCTACCGCCTCCCTTACACCTCAGGAAATTGATGAGTTAATGGAGATTATTTCCCATTTGACCAAGGCCGGAAAGTCCATCCTGATTATTACCCACAAGTTAAAAGAAATCAAAACCATTGCCCACCGCTGTATGATTATCCGACAGGGAAAATACATTGATACCGTGGATGTATGCTCCTGCTCGGAGGATGATTTGGCAGCCATGATGGTGGGAAGAAAAGTGAACCGCAACGTGGAGAAGAAGGCTCAGGAGCCGGGAGAAGTGGTGCTTTCCGTGAAAAATCTCCATGCCAAGGACTATAGAGGGGTGGAAATCCTAAAGGGCTTAAATCTGGAAGTTCGGGCCGGAGAAATCCTGGGACTTGCCGGCATTGACGGAAACGGCCAGTCGGAGCTGGTAGAAATCTTAACCGGATTAGCCCATGCTACGGAGGGAGAAATTCAGCTTTTAGGAAAGGACATTTCCTGCAAAAGCCCCAGAGAAATCTTTGATGCAGGCCTTTCCAGTATTCCGGAGGATCGGCAGAAGCACGGTTTGGTACTGGACTTCTCCGTAGCGGAGAACCTGATTTTACAAAATTACGGGGAAGCGCCCTACTCTAAGGGAGGAATTTTACAGAAGAAGGCTATTGAAGAGCATGCCTCCAAGATGATTGAGAAATTTGACATTCGTCCAAAGGGCTGCGAAAGCCGTGCAGCAGGACAGCTTTCCGGCGGAAACCAGCAGAAGGTTATCATTGCCAGAGAGGTGGAAAATGACAAGTCTCTCCTGAT
>CALHIC010000525.1 GCA_938030845.1 uncultured Oribacterium sp.
TTCAGACAGAGTTCTGATTGCGGATGGCAATTTTCCCTCCCATACCGTAGGAGCAAATGCCCATGTGATTCGTATGGACGGTCATGGAGTTTGTGAAATCCTGGATGCGATTTTACAGCTTTTTCCCTTGGATACTTACACGGAAAGTCCTGTGAAAATCATGGAAAAGGTACCGGGAGATCAGGTGGCTACCCCTATCTGGGATGAGTTTAAGGCTATAGTAGCAAAGTATGATTCCAGAGAAAAAGCCATTGGCAGTATTGAGCGTTTTGCTTTTTATGAAGAGGCAAAGACCTGCTATTTGATTATTGCGACATCGGAAAAGGCTCTCTACGGCAATATTATGTTGCAAAAGGGAGTCGTGTAAAAGAGATAAACAGATAAAAGTCGAAAGATAAAAGCAAAAAGATAAAACAATGAAGAGCAAAGAGAATTTATTTATTTCATTAGGAGGATAATATGGCAAACAAAGTTGTACTGAATGAAGTATCCTATCATGGAAAGGGAGCAATCTTAAGCGTTACAGAGGAAGCAAAGCGTCGCGGCTTTAAGAAGGCCTTCATTTGCTCCGATCCGGATTTGATTAAGTTCAATGTGACCAAGAAGGTGACAGATTTACTGGATAAGGAAGCGCTTCCCTATGAAATCTATTCCGAGATCAAGGCGAATCCCACCATTGAAAATGTACAGGGCGGCGTAGCTGCCTTTAAGAAATCCGGTGCAGACTATATCATTGCTATCGGTGGAGGATCTTCCATGGATACCTCCAAGGCTATCGGTATTATCATTACCAACCCTGCCTTTGAGGATGTAAGAAGTTTAGAGGGACTGTCTGCAACAACTAAGCCTTCAGTACCTATTTTTGCTATTCCCACAACAGCAGGAACTGCAGCAGAGGTAACCATTAACTACGTTATTACCGACGTGGAAAAGAAGAGAAAGTTTGTCTGCGTAGATCCCCACGATATTCCTGTAGTGGCTTTCGTGGATCCGGATATGATGTCCAGCATGCCAAAGGGACTTACCGCATCCACAGGAATGGATGCACTGACCCACGCTATTGAAGGCTATACCACCAAGGGGGCCAATACCATTACCGATATGTTTAACTTAAAGGCTATTGAGCTGATTGCACAGTCCCTTCGGGGAGCAGTGGAAAATACTCCTGAGGGTAGAGAGGGAATGGCTTTAGGGCAGTACCTCACCGGAATGGGCTTCTCCAACTGCGGATTGGGTATAGTTCACTCCATGGCTCACGGCTTAGGTGCACTGTATGATACTCCTCACGGTGTGGCAAACGCCATCATCCTTCCCACTGTTATGGAATACAATAAGGATGCGGTAGGAGAGAAGTTAAGAGATGTTGCAAAGGCCATGGGCGTTGCCGCTACAGAGAAGATGAGCAAGGAAGAGTACCAAAAGGCAGCGATTGATGCGGTAAAGAAGCTGGCAGAAGATGTAGGTATTCCTAAGGATTTGAAGAACATTGTAAAGCCTGAGGATGTGGATTTCCTTTCTCAGTCTGCAATGGATGATGCTTGCAGACCCGGAAACCCAAGAGATCCTAAGCTTAAGGATATTCAGGAGCTATTCAAGAGCTTATTATAATCATTCTTT
>CALHIC010000526.1 GCA_938030845.1 uncultured Oribacterium sp.
ATCGGTGTAGGAGAGGATGGACCTACTCATGAGCCTATTGAACAGCTGGCTATGCTACGTTCCACTCCGAATTTCCGGGTGTTCCGTCCCTGTGACAGACAGGAGACTGCAGCGGCCTGGTTCTCCGCACTGTCCAGCACGGATTGTCCTACAGCCATTGTTTTAAGCAGACAGAATCTTCCCCAGTATTGTAAGGATGGAAGAGATGCGTTAAAGGGAGCCTATATTCTTTCCGGAGGAGAGCAGGAGCCTGAATTAATCCTCATGGCCACCGGTTCCGAAGTGGAGCTGGCAGAAGAGGCGGCTAAGGTGCTTAGAGGAGAAGGAAAAGCGGTTCGTGTAGTTTCCATGCCTTCCTTGGAAGTATTTGCTCTGCAAAGTCCGGAATATCAGGAGAAGGTATTACCGAAGTCTTGCAAAAAGCGTATTTCCATTGAGGCTCTTTCCACCTTCGGTTGGGGCAAATATGTAGGCTTTGAAGGAAAGAGTATCGGTCTGGATCGCTTCGGTGCCTCCGGTCCCGCCAAGTCCCTCTTTAAGGAATTTGGATTCACGGTAGAAAGAGTTGTGGAAGAGGCAAAGAGCTTATAAATTTTCTGTTCTAGGAGGGAAAGAGATGAAATTTTATATTGATACAGCGAATGTAGCGGAAATCCGAGAGGCCTATGATATGGGAATCATTGCCGGTGTTACCACCAATCCTTCTCTCATTGCCAAGGAAGGTCGAGACTATCAGGAAACCCTGAAGGAAATCGCCTCATTTATGGATGGCCCCATTTCCGGTGAAGTACGGGCGGACAGTGACACCGCAGAGAAGATGATTGCGGAGGGACGTGAGATTGCCGCTTTATCCAAAAATATGGTAGTAAAGATTCCTATGACCGCAGAAGGTTTAAAGGCGGTAAAGGTGCTTTCCAAGGAGGGCATCAAGACCAATGTCACCTTGATTTTCTCTGCAAACCAGGCGCTTTTGGCAGCCAGAGCGGGAGCAAGCTACGTTTCTCCTTTCTTGGGAAGACTGGATGATATTTCCTCCGACGGCCTTATCCTGATTCAGGATATTATGGACGTTTTCAGCCAGTATCCGGACTTGGAAACCGAAGTGATTTGTGCTTCTGTAAGACACCCGATTCATGTTTTGGAATGTGCAAAGACCGGGGCGGACATTGCGACCGTTCCCTTCAAGGTTTTGCTGCAAATGATTTCTCATCCTCTGACAGATCAGGGAATTGAAAAATTTAAGGCAGATTATGCGAAGGCATTTCCAACGAGATATCGCACGCTTGCGAGCGACACTCGTTATAAATAAAGAATTGACATCTTTTTCACAGCACAGTATAGTAAAAATTGCTGTGAAAGATGACAATTTATGAGGGCACTATGGAAAAAAAAGGAATATCCCAGGCGGTAATACAGCGTTTACCAAGATATTATCGATATCTAGAGGATTTAATGGATCAAAACATTGATCGTATCTCTTCTTCGGAACTATCCAAAAGAATGCATTTGACTGCTTCCCAGATTCGACAGGATCTGAATAATTTCGGCGGATTTGGACAGCAGGGCTACGGTTATAATGTGAAGAATCTTCATGAGGAAATCGGGAAGATTCTAAATATCGATCGAGAGCATCCTATGATTATCGTAGGGGCCGGACATTTGGGCATTGCCTTGGCTAATTATACGAATTTTCGTAAACGGGGCTTTGTCCTTCGAGGAATTTTCGACTCCAACCCCAAGCTTTGGGGAGAGAAGGTAGGAGATTTAAAGATTGCTCCTATGGAGGAGATTGAGTCGGTGGTAAAGCAATACCACATCCGCTTGGCTGCCATCTGCATCCCCAAGGATGTGGCAGTACCGGTGGCGGAGAAATTGATTTCTTACGGCATTGACGGTCTCTGGAATTTTGCCCATGTGGATTTGGAGGTACCGGATCACGTGGTGACGGAAAATGTTCATTTGTCAGAAAGTCTTATGCGCCTGTCCTACCGTGTCTTCGAGGAGCGTTCATGATTTTGGGAATCGGCTGCGATATATTGGAAATTGCCCGTTTAGAAAAATTAGTAAAAAAAAATTATACCCATAGGGTATTCACAGAAGAAGAACGCCGGCAAAGTGAGGGAAGACTCTCTCGCTTGGCCGGTGATTTTAGTGTAAAAGAAGCAGTGTCCAAATGCTTCGGCACCGGAGTAAGAAGCTTCTCCCTTTTGGATATTGAAGTGCTTAGGGATAGTCTGGGGAAACCCTATGTGAATCTATACGGCGGCGCGGAAAAGATTTTTCTGGAAATGGGAGGAAAGGCTCTTCATGTCAGTATCAGCAATACCAAGGATCTGGTAATGGCCTATGCGGTTTTGGAAGGAGAAGGCTTTTAGATACTGTAATGAGAGTTTGATACATGCTAAAAGATAGAATGAGATTTTGATAACTTCCAAAAGATATGATGAGATATAAAATCGAAAAGATATGATGGAATTCTGATAAAATCGAAAAGATATGTTGAGATTCTGATGAATTCTAAAACTGTGGTAAAAATATGACAAAAGAGGAACAGGACGGCTTTAAAATGAAAATTTTTCTTCCTAAACGAAATCCGGCTTCTCATAAGGGCTCCTATGGAAAATGTCTGATTCTTGCGGGAGCGGAGGGGATGGCCGGAGCGGCTTATTTTGCGGCACTATCCGCCTATCGTTCCGGTACCGGGCTTGTGAAGCTCTGCAGTGCAAAGGAAAATTGCGGGATATTACAAAGCTT
>CALHIC010000527.1 GCA_938030845.1 uncultured Oribacterium sp.
AGCCAGGAAAAATGCCTTGTCCATAATGAGGGAATCCCTTCCAGATGATCCACCAAACGGCTTCCCAGATGATACAGGAGGGCCGTCAGCAATACATATACCGAAACCATCAGGTATTTTTTATTCCATAAATCTTTCCAATTCATTTCTATACTTCCCTATTCTCTATTCTCTACTCTCATCGCCTTAACTACGCTTTTTACTTGAACCGCCGGCTTTGTTCCGGCTATTCTGTTTCCTTATCTTGTCCGAACAAAAATTCTACCGTTTGCCTTTGGTACGTGTCCCGCCCCTACAAAGAATACCAAGGTCAGAATCGTTACCACATAGGGAATCATGGAAAGCAGGTGGGGAGACACCATATTGCCGGAACCAAGAAGTGCACGTAGTCCGGTGCAAAGTCCGAAAATCAGACAGCCCAGGAAGGTTCCCTGGGGAGTAAACTTTCCGAAAATCACCGCCGCAATAGCGATAAAGCCCTGTCCTACGATAACGGAGGGGCGGAACTGGGATACGGTAGCCAAGGTCACAAAGGCTCCTCCAAGTCCGGACAAAAAGCCGGAAAGAATCACCGCAATGTAGCGAACCTTATAGACATTGATTCCCAGAGTTTCACAGGCCCAGGGATGCTCTCCCGCTGCCCGAAGTCGCATGCCGTAACGGGTTTTAAAGAAAACAAACCAAAGTACAAGTACCAGCAAAAAGCTAAGATAAGCCACGGAATAGGTGCTTACCACATTGTACAGGAAGGAGCCGGAGGCAAATTTTCCTTCAAACATCTTGGGAAGCTTTGCGGATAAGTCCAAAGCCGGAGTGTCCGAAGAATTTTCAAAGATAGCCTTACAGAGGAAAACTGCAAAGCCCGGTCCGATAAAGTTAATGGCCGTTCCCGCAATGGTTTGATCCGCATGAAGGGACACGCAAACCACCGCATGAATCAAGCCAAGAAGGGCTCCGGCACAGCCTCCCGCGAAAAATCCCAGCCAGCCGTTTCCGGTAAAGTAGGCCACACAGGCACCCACAAAGGCACCTAGAGTCATCATGCCCTCGATTCCGATATTGATTACGCCGGAACGCTCGGAGCAACAAGAGCCAAGCCCTGCCAGAAGGAGGGGTGGCGTAGAAATCAATACCGCATTTAACAGTAATCCCAGATTATTTAGCATGGCTTTCTCCCTTCTTTTGGAATCCTCTCTGTACCAGATTTTTAATCACCGGTGTAATGGCGATGAAAATGATGATGGTTCCCATGATGATGCTGACGACTTCCGCAGGAACATCCACCGTGGTTAATTTGTTTCCGCCATACTTCATGGCGCCATAAAAAAGACCGGAGAAAATGCAACCAAGAGGGTGGGTTCCTCCAATCAGCGCCACCGTAATGCCCTGGAAGCCATAGCCCTCCTGGGCGGCAAACATGGAGACACGCTCAGACATACCAAGGATTTGCACTGCTCCCCCAAGACCTGCCAGAACACCGGATAAAGACATGGAAAGCAGGAAAACTCTCTTGGAATTGATTCCTCCATACTCCGCAGCGCTGCGGGAATAGCCCACCGCCCGAAGCTGATAGCCAAAGGTGGTTTTGCTCAGAATAAACCAAATCAAAAAGGCAAAAAGCAAAGCCAAGGGTACGCCGGCATGAAGCTCCGCTCCTCCTGCAAAGGGAATGAAGGACTGGGGAATCTTCATGGAGGCGGAAGCTAAAATATTCTTACTGGCCTCCGCTCCCTGGTCGGTATGAATTGTCTTTAAATTCACCACATAGTTGGAAAAATAGAAGGCAATCCAGTTAAACATAATATAGGAAAGCACCTCATTGATACCCTTTTTCACCTTAAGAAGGCCTACCAGAAAGCCCCATAAAGCGCCGGCAAGAGCCGCTACCACAAGACAGAGAAGCACATGGAGAGGTGCGGGCAAAGGAAATAAAATGCCCACTACAACCGCTGCCAGACTGCCCATAACAAACTGTCCCTCTGCACCGATATTAAAAATTCCGGTACGGAAGGAAAAGGCAACGGACAAGCCCGTAAAAATCAGGGGTGCTCCGTAAATGATGCTGTAAAACATAAACTTCGGTTTTCCGAAAACACCCTGATACAATTTTCCATAGGCCTTCACAGGGGAAACCCCGATGGCCTGCAATAAAACAGCCCCTACCAAAAAGCCGATGGCGATGGAAAGAAGGGTGTACAGCAAGGAACTTTTCAATATTTTCTCTTTCATACTTACTCCTTTCCTCCTGCCATATATAGTCCCAAGGTATACTCATCCGCCTCATTTCCGGCAAAGCTCTTCTGAATATTTCCGGAGAAAATAACGCCGATGCGGTCGGATAAGCCCATTACCTCTTCCAACTCAAAGGAAATCAAGAGAATTCCCCGTCCCTTATTTCTTTGCTCCACCAGATATTTATGTACAAATTCAATAGCTCCCACGTCCAAACCTCTGGTGGGGTTAAAGGCGATCAGGAGAGA
>CALHIC010000528.1 GCA_938030845.1 uncultured Oribacterium sp.
TTCCATTAATATAAACCTTGCTAGAATAATCTACTCCCTCAAAATGTAGAATAAATCGTTTTCCCTCCAGTTCTTGCTTCTTCACGGGCAGTATCCTCTGATACCATAAATATCCGGAATGGTTCTGAATATGTACTCCGCTCTCTTTTGTTTCCGGACTAAAGGGAACCAAAATTTTCCTCTTTTCCGTCACCGGTATTCCTATCTCCCAATGGCTTTTTTCTCCGGTCTTTTCATTGTCAAAAGCAAAATCCCATTCCCCATTTAGTTCTATCCACGAGTCTCTTACTAATTGTGGTCTGGGATAATTTTCAATATGTTTCATGCTATTCTCCTTTTCCTTTATCCTTTGATACCACCTGTACTAATTCCTTGAACAATTTGCTTTTCAAATATCAGATACAAAATAATCATTGGCAAAGAAGCCACCATATTTATACACATTGGAATGACAAAATCCGGCCGTTCTATCTTAATCAACGTCGGAATCCCGATAGATAGTTTTTCGCTAAATATACAAAGTAGTGGCCAGATATAATTATTCCAACTTGCGATGAAACTCATGATGGCAATCGTCGCAATGATTGGCCTTGAAAGCGGAAGGACTACTTTACTGTATATTATCCATTCTCCGCCTCCATCAATTCGTACTGCCTCAAAAAGTTCTCTTGGTAGTGACCTAAAAAAGCTGTAAGTGATTACAAAATTCATAGAACTGGCCACAGAGGGTAAAATCAAACCGCTATAGCTATCAATTAGCTTTAATTTGCTCATTAATACAAATAAAGGAATAATCGTTGCCTCACTGGGAACCAGAATTCCAATAAGGAAGTAATAATAGAAAAAACTACTTCCTTTAAAGGAAATATGAGCTATGCTATACGCCGCTAATGTAGACACAAGAACAGACAATGCAGTTGTCACAATAGCAACAATCAGGCTATTACAGAACCAACGAAATACTCCTGTTTTCAGTAAAACCTGGGGATAGTTCTTTAACGTATAGGGTGGTGTAAACCAGGAAAATACATTATGAAATTGTTTTCCTTCGTATTGAACGGAACAGAACAGTCCCCAAATAATCGGAGAAAGCATAATTAAAGCAACAAGTAAGGAAAGCGCAGAAATAAGCTTGCTTTGTATTGTTTTCGTTCTATTTCTCATACTCAACCTTCCTCTTGTCTTCCAAATCGTCTTTGAATAAATACCAATAGACATAAAACAACAAACAAGAAATACGACATTGCAGAAGCATATCCCAACTTATTCTTTTCAAATGCCTGTTGATATATATATTGTATTAGAGAACGCGTGGTATTAGCCGGTCCTCCACCCGTCATTAAATGAATTTGTCCAAAAACTTTAAAGCTGGCAATAATTTGGAGCATCATCACAAGGAAAATTGTCGGTTTTAATAGCGGTACAGTAATCTTCCAAAATATTTGGAGCGGTGCCGCACCATCTACTTTTGCAGCATCATACAAAACCTCCGGTATATCCTGTAAAGCGGCTAAATACAGCAACATAGAAAATCCTATAGTCCACCATAAAGTCATAGCCACTAAGCTAAACCACACTTTATTAGAATCTTGTAACCATAAAATCTCCTTCTGACCATTCAAGAAATGAAAAGCCCGTAAAAAACCATTTAGTAATCCACGGTAAGGCGCAAAAACAAAACTGGCTAAATAAGAGGCAACCGAAACTGATAGTACTCCGGGTAAGTAATATGCCGTCCTTAAAAAACGCCGGAAGCAAACGGCTCTGTTTGCCAATAATGCAAGGATAAATGATAAAATAACCAAGAATGGTACAGAAAAAATCACAAATTTTACAGTGTGGATGCAGGATAAGTAGAAATTCTTATCCTGCATCATCTTTTTATAATTTTCTATACCAACAAAACTGGTCTTTCCCATCAAATTCCAATTGCATAAACTGACATATATCCCTTGAAAAACAGGGAAGATTGTAAAGATAGAATAGAGCACGAAGAAAGGCATAATAAATAAAATTACCACAGCTTGCTTTTTCCCTATTTTATGTTTGTTATATGGATCAGATAGCAATCTATTCATGGTTTACCTACTATTCTTTGATGATTTTTTTAATCCAAATTATTGTCCACAGCCTCTTTAAGAGCAGTTCCGGCTTCATCTAAAGAACTGTTTCCTGTTAAATATGCGCCTACTGCATCCATCAAATCTTTTTTTATTCCGCCATAATAATGTTCACTTTGTGGTGCATATTTTGCATACTCCAACTCGGAAATCACATTATATCCTTTGAGTTTTTTATACTCTTCACTCTGGTTAGCTTCATTTGCAGAGGGAATTTGTCCGGATCCTGCCCAAACGATACCTCCGTCTTTTGACGCATATACCATAAATTGAACTGCGGACAAAGTCTCTTCTTCTGTTCTTTTTTCTTTTTTGGGAAGAATCAAAGTATGGGAATCAGCCCAACAATATGGCTTATCGCCAAATAATTGTGGAAAAGTTGTATTATTGAACTTAAGGTTTTCAGTCTGCTCATACGCTCCGGTTAACCAAGTACCACCAAAAAGTATAGCCGCTTTACCGGATTGGAATAAAGCCTGGCTATCATCAATACCGGGAAGAATATAGCCCTCTTTATAAAGTACTTCTAATTCCTCCAGCGCTTTTTTACCAATCTCTACATCTAAGGTGTTCTTTCCTTCTGCATTGATGAAATCCTTTCCACCCATTTGGAAATAAATTGCATACCAAGTTCTAAAGGGATCATCTCCGGACTGTGTTAATCCCAATGGAGATATTTCCGCAGGTAATTTTTCTTTGCATCGCTTTAAGATATCTTTAAATCCTTCCATATCCTTCACATTAAGAAGTTCCTCTTCCGTAACTCCCGCTTCTTCCAGAAGGCTGGTATTGTAATACATTACCTCAGCATGGGTATCTAAGGGAATGGCATAGATTTTCCCATCAATGCTTACAGAATCAAGACTGGATTTCTGATAGTCCTTTGATAAATCAATATTAAGTTTCTTCAAATAATCATCTAATGGCTCCGCAACACCACTCTGGGAAAGCTCATATAGTTTAGAAACATGAGAGATACCAATATCAGGACCTTTTCCCGCAGCTACAGCAGTCTGTAATTTCGTATAATAATCATCCCAGACAAGCGTAATAATCTCCACCGGATTTTTAGGATTAGTTTGATTATACTGGTCTTTTATTTGTTTGAACCAATCTCCATCTCCTCCGGTAAATAAGGACCAAAAGCTTAAAGTACCCGCAGGAACAGTAACTTCTTCAGGGTTATCCACTGTTCCGGTTCCATTTGTTGTCTCTTCTGTTTTCCCTGCTTCTTCCGCTTTTGTCTCCATCTGGGCTTGTGAAGCAGAATCCTTAGCATCTTGTGCAGCTCCTCCACATGCGGACAAAGCCATTCCTGCCGCAAGTGAAAGACTTAGAAATAGACGTTCTTTTCTTTTCATACCATATCCTCCTTTGTTATGAAAATATTGTTGTACCAAGCAAATGCTTTGGTATAGATACAGATACCAAAACTCTATACACTAATTCTCTTTCACATAATTCTGTCCCAGCTTATTTGGCGCTCTGAGATCTTTCCTGCAAACCGTTAGAACAATCACTAAAACATAAGGCAATGCACTAAAGAGTTCACTGGGTATGGTACTCATACCTAAAGCCTTTACATAAACTCCAATCGCCTCTGATACGCCAAACACAGTGCCGAAAATCAATGCCCCTACCGGATTCCAATTTCCTAAAAAGCAAATTCCAAAAGCAATCCAACCGCGACCACTGATGATTTCAGATGTATACATCCCCACATTACATAAAGAGTAGTATGCTCCTGCAATTCCTCCCAAACAACCGGCGACTGCGACTGCCGTAAAACGAATCTTTAATATATCTATTCCCGCGGTATCAACGGCTTCCGGATTCTCTCCACAGGATCTAAGTGTAAGTCCCAATGCTGTATGATTCATCACAAATAAAATAATTGGAATCAATAGATATGCCAGATAGGTAATAACATTTTGGGAAAATAGAATTTTACCGATAAAAGGGATCTGACTTAGCACCGGGATCTGTATCGTGGAAAGTACCTCTACCTTTAAAGGGGTAGTCTGAATACCAAAAATAACTCGATAGAAAAAAGTACAGAACCCTGTGACTAAAATGGAAATGGCTGTTCCCATAACAATTTGATGCTGATTCATATATACAGTGGTAAAAGCATAGAGGAGCGCAACCATGAGACCACACACCATAGCTAGCAAAAAACCAAGATATATATTCCCACTAATGTATGCTCCTATGAATCCTCCCCATGCCCCGATGAGAAATATTCCCTCTACAGCAGTAACCATCATTCCTGTTCTCTCTGCAATCACTTCTCCAAGCGCGCCAAGAATAAGAGGAGTACTCATAAAAAATGCTCTTGCCAAAAGGCTTGTTATATTGTTCATTCTAGGCCTCCTCTGTCACGATTCTCTTTTTCTTAAGCTTATTTAATTCAGCCTTTCTTCTAAAGTAGAAAGACATAAGCACGAAGAGCATTACAAAGCCCTGTAGCAGGTCAATTACGCTGGCAGGAGCATCCGTTGAATGTCCCAATGCTGTTCCTCCAACTTGTAAAAAGCCAAACAGTAGCGAAGCCGACACAACCGCAAGCGGGTGAGCATTGGCTAAAATGGCGATTCCTATTCCGTAAGATCCTATCTGCGTATCAAAGCCGGTAAGAAGCATATGCTGCATTCCATTGATTTCCACCAGTCCTGCAAGTCCTGCAATAGCACCACTAATGGCGAAGGCAAGCATATATTGCTGTTGAGGACTGATTCCGGACATTCTGGCAGCATCCTGATTTAAACCGGTCGCCCGAATTCTAAATCCTAAAGAAGTTTTATAAAGTACATACCAAACCAATACTGCAACCAGCAAAGAAATCACAATTCCCAAGGAAACAGAGGTGCCCGGAATGATTTTTGGCAGCCAGGTGCTTTTATCCAAATAGTCTGTTTTCAAATACTCATGTTTTGATTCCTGCAAACCGGTTCTGAGCAATAACTGCATAAGATATTGGATAACATAGGTGGACATCATACTAATCAAAAATTCATTAGCATTAAATTTTGCCTTTAAAAATCCAATTATAAAGCCAACAACAGCACCGCCCAAAATAGCAGCTATTCCTGCCAAAAGAATTACAATTGGTCCCGAAAGCTTCCCTCCCAGCACTAGAGATACTGCCGATGCACAAATGCAACCGGAATAGAACTGTCCTTGCGCTCCAATATTGTACAGATTAGCTTTATAGGTGAACGTAAAAGCCAAACCGGTTAAAATAAGAGGAGCCGTTTTAATCAAAATATTTCCCATATTGTATGTGCTGGAAAATGTTTCTGAAAACATTACCGTAAGAGCCTGAAAAGGATTCACGGATAATAAGGGTAAAAAACTAAAGCTAATGGCTAGACCTAAAAGGATTGCGAAAAGAATCCAAAGTAAAAAATCACAAAGAATCTCTTTCTTTTTCATTTACGCCTCCTTCAATTCATAGCCTGCCATTAACAGTCCAATCTGTTCTGTGCTAATCTCTCCATTTTGAAAAATTCCCATAATTTTTCCTTTGTATAAAATAGCAATCCTATCGGAAAGAGCAAAGATTTCCGATAGTTCTGTAGATACCAGTAGAATGCTCTTTCCCTTACTCTTTTCTCTCATAATGGTTTTATGTACATAGTTAATCTCCCCAAGATCCAGGCCTC
>CALHIC010000529.1 GCA_938030845.1 uncultured Oribacterium sp.
GGCTCCTGCCTGGTAGGCTTTCAAAGCCGTGGGGAAATCCGCATTGGTATGGGCAAGGGAAATCTTCACCTTTCCCCGCATTTTCGGAATAAAACGCTGGAAATCCGGATTCTCCTCCGGCGCCAAGCCCATATACTTTACCAGTCCTCCGGAGCAATGTAAGAAGCGCTCCGCAAGCTTTTCATCCCATTTTAAGATGTAATTGGGATTCTGCGCTCCCTTCTTCACCGGACTGATAAAGGGACCTTCCATATTGATACCAAGAAGTCTTGCCTCTCCGATTTTTAGGCCTTCCTCATGGTATTCCTTCGCTAAGGAAAGCACCTTTTCCAAATCTTCCACAGCCAGAGTCAGGGTTGCCGGGCAAATGACGGTAATGCCGTGCTCCGCCTCATACTTCGCTAAGGTCTGTATGGCCTCTTTGGTACCGTCACAAAAATCCTCTCCCAAACAGCCATGAAAATGAATGTCAATCAGTCCCGGCAGGAGAAAGTCCTCCGGACAGGAAAATGCTTCCTCTTCGGAAAGCTCCCTCTCTTTATGAATCGCAGAAAAGCGCCCGTCCTTTACTTCCACGGAGGCTAAAGTAAATTTTTTTTCTTCTGTAAAGATACAATATTTTTCCATCTTTAATCCTTCCCAATACATCCTTTCCCCTAAGGAAGCTTGCTCGGTTTTCCTTTTTAAAATACAGACTCTCAACTGATGTCTTTAGGATAAAATGCAAAGACCGCGAACTCCTTTTAGTCTTTTGCTTTCTGTCTATTTTGAAAATGCACATAAGCCCCCAGCAGTCCTGCTCTGTTTCCAAGGCTGGCAGCCAGCAGTCTGGTATTCTCCGCAACGATAGGCACAAGATGCTCCTGCAAATGTCCCCAAATCTTAGGAAGCAGGATTTCCTTCTGCTCCATGATGCCTCCCCCCAGCACAATACACTCCGGGTTAAAGGCATAGCAAAGGTTACTGAGTCCGATAGACAGCGCATCACAAAGTCTGTCCAGCTCTTCCAGACAGATTTTATCTTCCTTTGCCACTTCTTCAAATATCCGCTTTCCGTTCCAAAGCTCTTCCGGCTCTCCCTTTCTGCTGGCTACTCTCTTCACCAAGGCAGATGTGGAAGCCATACGCTGGAACATTCCTCCCGGAATCTGCATATAGCCGATTTCCATGGCGGAATGGGAAGTGCCGTGATAGACCTCTCCGTTTAGGATAAAACTGCCGCCGATACCGGTGCCTATGGTAAGGCAAAGCATGGAACCGGCACCCTTACCGCTACCAAAGGAATATTCTCCAAGACCTGCACACTTCACATCATTTTCCACCTCACAGGGAATGGAAAATGTGCGTTCAATTTCTTCCTTCCACTTGCATCCCTTATACTCCGGAATCTGAGGACCTGCATGAATAATTTCTCCCCTTATCTCATCCACCATCCCTGCGGTGGAGATACAGATGCCGGCTAAGAGTGACTCTACCTTCGCTTCTACTTTTTGCTCTACCGATACTTCTGCTTTTTGCTCTACCGGTGCTTCTGCTTTTTTCCCATCCAGTGCTCTCTCCGTCAGTTCTCCATTTAGCTCTTCTAAGACTCGGCAGATTTCTCTTTTTACATTTTCCAGAATAAAAGAACCGCCTCTTTGGGCCTCGGTGTCCTTTTCATAAGTAGAAAGGATTTCTCCCTTTTCTCCCAAAAGAGCATATTTTGTTTTGGTGCCTCCGATATCCAGGGCAAAGTATCGCTTTTCCATACTGCTACCTACTTTCCTTCTTCTGAAAAATAATCGGGAATCCACTTAGCCAGATGCTCCGCCAAAGCTTTATGCGCATCGGGACTTAAATGCATATAGTCGTAGGGATAGTTTTCCACTCCCGGAATATCCTGCGCCGAAAGGAAGGCACAGCCGGTACGCTTTGCCACCGCCTCATACAAGGGAATAATGGCCTTGGACTTTTCACAGCAGTCTTTTCCCATTTCATTTCCTACGATAGTGTCTTTATATTCCGGATCAATAGGGTAGGGGGCGATAATCAGGATTTTCGGCTTTTCTTCCGTAAAGGCTTCCTGCACGGATTGAGCCTTTCGGATTAAACGCTCCAGGCCTCTGGAAATATTTTCCGCAGTGGCGGAAAAGCGCTCCTTCACATCATTGGTTCCCAGCATGATGATCAAAAGAGAAACCGGCTCATGGGTAAGAAGGATTGGGCGAATCATGCTCACGCCGGAAAGTCCTTCGTACAAGGGATCCTCAAAGACCGTGGTACGACCGGATAAGCCTTCCTCCCGTACCAGATACTCCTCTCCTAATAAATCCTGTAAAACCATGGGCCAGCGCACATGCTCGCTGAAACGCTTGCCGTTTTTATTGTTGTAACCGTGGGTGTTGGAATCTCCAAAACAAACAATAGTCTTTGCCCCTGCCATATTTCCTCCTTAAAAACACTTTAAGCCTGCTCTGTAAAGTTTCCAGGAAACCCTACAAAGCAGGCAAATCTTTTATACGAAGCGCGCTACTGTCTCATCGATGACCTTGGCGGTCTTCTTTGCAATCTCCAAATCCGCCTCTGTTAAGGGACTTAACGGACTTCTTACAGAACCCACATTCAAACCCTTGCGAAGCTTCAGCACTTCCTTAATCATGGCATACATATTGCCGTGACCGCTGCAAAGCAGGGTAATGATTTCATTTACCGCAAACTGAATCTTTCTTGCTTCTTCCATACGGTTTTCCTTGAAAAGAGCATTCATCTTTAAGAAAAGCTCCGGCATAGCCCCATAGGTTCCGCCGATTCCGGCACAGGCTCCCATGCTTCTTCCCCCGATAAACTGCTCATCCGGGCCGTTGAAAACCACGAAGTCCTCTCCGCCCCAGGCCTTGTAATTCTGAATATCCTGAACAGGCATGGAGGAGTTCTTTACTCCGATGACTCTGGGATTCTTCTTCATTTCCATGAATAAATCCTTGGTAAGACTTACTCCTGCAAGCTGGGGGATATTGTAAATGACGAAGTCGGTGTTGGGTGCTGCTTCACTGATGGTATTCCAATACTCCGCAATGCTGTAACTTGGCAGACGGAAGTAAATGGGAGGAATGGAGGCAATGGCGTCTACTCCCAGACTTTCCGCATGCTTAGCCAGTTCCACGGAGTCCTTGGTGTTGTTGCAAGCCACATGGGCAATGATGCGAAGTTTTCCCTTGGCTTCCGCCATCACCGCTTCCAAAATCTTCTTTCTATCCTCTACGGAAAGGTAAATACACTCTCCGGAAGAGCCGTTGACATATAAGCCCTGCACACCGGCTTCAATGAAATAACGAACCAGCGCCTTGGTTCTCTCTACAGACACCTCTCCATTATCCTCATAGCAGGCATAAAAGGCCGGTAAAATTCCTTGAAATTTCTCTACATTTGTCATATCTATCTCCTTTTGCGGGCTAATACAACCCTCTTGATATTTCAGTCGGCACAATAAACAGGATACTGTAAGAATCCCACCGGCTTACATTTACATTTTTATCCCTTAACGGCTCCCATGGCAATACCCTGGGTAAAATATCTTTGGAACATTAAGAATACGATCAAAATCGGGATAGCCGCCACTGCTGCTCCTGCCATGATAATACCGAAGTCTGTGGCATTTTCCGCCTGTAGCTTGGCAATTCCCAAAGAAATAGTTAAGTTCTCCGTACTGCTTAACATAATCAACTGCATAAAATAATCATTCCAGCTGTTGATAAAGGTATTCAAGAACAACTTAAATCTGGTCCATTAGCGGGCTACCCAGTAGTTGATCTTGGTGTACGTTTACACTTCGGTTCATACCATGATGTGGACTCATCTGAGTTAGCGTTTAAACTTGCTGCATCTTTAGCATTTAAAGCAGCATTCGCAAAAGCAAACCCAGTATTACTTGAGCCGATTATGAAAGTTGAAGTTGAAACTCCACCTGAATATGTTGGTGATGTAATTGGTGACTTAAGTCGTCGTCGTGCTATGGTGAACGGTCAAGAAGCGAATGAGTTCGTTGTTAAGATTGATGCTGAAGTTCCACTTTCAGAAATGTTCGGCTATGCAACAGACTTACGTTCACAA
>CALHIC010000530.1 GCA_938030845.1 uncultured Oribacterium sp.
TAAGGAATTCCTCGCTCCATAAAAAGGGGCAATAAGGCGGGGATTTGCTTTCTGCTTCTGCAAAGAATAGCCATCTCTTCCAAGGGACAGCCCTCTTCCTTCGCTTCTTCAATATGCTGTACCAAAAGTTTTGCTTCTTCCTTTCCGGTGGCTAAGGCGTAATACTTAGCCTTCCCCCCGCTTCCCTGCCTGCCCTGAAGCTTCTTTTGAAAACGTTCTTTATTCTTTCCGATGAGCCTCTTGCTTAGCTCCACGATTTCCCTATAGGAACGGAAGTTATCGCTTAAAAAAATCCTTTCGCAGTTCGGGTAATCCTTGGTAAAGGAGAGAAGAATGCCGGGACTTGCCCCTCTGAAGCCGTAAATGCTTTGATCCTCATCTCCCACCACAAAGAGGGCATTGGGAGATTTTGCCAAGGCCTTGATAATCTCATACTGTACCAGAGAAAGGTCTTGAAATTCATCCACCAAAATATGGGAAAAACGACTCTGCCAGACCATGGCCAAGTCTCCTTTTTCCATTAGGATGCGGAGTACCTCTAGAAGCAGGTCCTCAAAATCCAGTTTTCCCCTCTTCTTCCTGCTCTCCTCATAAAAATGATAGAGAGCCAGAAAATCCTCCTGTTTCTCCTTTTGCAGGTAGGCAATTCTCTCCCTTTCTCCTATGGATTTAAAGTAGGAAATCCGGGCAATCAAGCCGGGAAGCAGCTCCTGCACTTCCTCCCGAAGAATTCCCTTTTCCAGATAGTATTGAGAAAGCCAATCCATTTTCTCATAAAGGTTCACAAGATCTTCTTTTTTGTAACCCAAATCTTCTCGAAGTAAGGAAAAGCAAAGGGCATGAATGGTGGAAAATCTCGGTCTTCCCGCCCTGATGCCCATTTTCCGAAAAAAGCGTTCCTCCATCTCCTTACTGGAAGCTCTGGTAAAGGAAAGAAGCAGGATTTTTTCCGCAGGAACTCCCCTTTCCAAAAGGATGCAAAGTCGTTCCGTAAGCACGGTGGTTTTCCCGGAACCCGGTCCCGCCACCACCAGGGCCTTCTCCGCCCCTGTCTCTATCGCCTGTCTTTGCTCCCGGGTAAATTCCATGAATTCCTGCCTGCTCCTTTCCTAATGCACTTCCGTCTTTGTAATATCCTTCTTTTAATATAAAAGAATTATAGGCGATTGGGAGAGGGGCTTCAATCTATTCTTATTCTACTTCTGATTTTACCTCCTTAAGGATTCACTATATCTTTGATTGGATTTTATAATGCGTAATATTTTGAATTGTTTCTTAAAATATAAGACAATGTTTTCAGTGCCTTTAATTGCAATATTTTGAATCATTTTGCACTAATATACAGATGATTTGTTGTTAGCTTG
>CALHIC010000531.1 GCA_938030845.1 uncultured Oribacterium sp.
GGGAATGCGCCACTTTCGGGAGAAAATGGGCTATTATGGAGAAAAGCTTCTCCTCTTTGCGGAGAGCTTGGGCCTGGATACCTGCTGGGTGGGCGGAACCTTTGACCGGGAAAGCTTCTGCTATCCGGAGGATGAGCATATTCAGGCGGTAATTGCGCTTGGACACAGCGGAGAAGAGGGAATCGGTAGAAAGCTGATCGGCAGTTTGTTCCCTATGAAGAAAAAGCCTTGGCATGAACGCATTTCCGGACAGGATTCTTATCCTCATTGGATTCAGGAGGGGATGGAGGCGGTAGCCTTAGCCCCCAGTGCTTTAAATAAGCAAAAGCCGAAGTTCTTTTATGAGCATGGGGAACTTCGGGCTTCCGTGCCGGATAACTACGATATGGACATGGTGGATTTGGGGATTGCCAAGTATCATTTTCTGAAAGGGGTAGGAGAGGGAACTTTCCCCTTTGGAAATGGTGCAAAGTATCAAAAAGAAGAGAATTCTTGACATTCTTAATAGCTTAGGGCAAAATAGCATAACAAAGGAAAAACAGCTCCTGCTTTGCGGGAGTTTTTTCTTTGCCCGGTAGTATTAGGGTAAGAAAGCAAGATAGATCTGCATAAAGCAATCATAAAGCGATCAGAAAGCAACTACAAAACAGTAGTATAGGAAGCCAAGTAGTAAGAGTGGATATTGTAGAGTAAAGGAGCAGTAGGGATGCCATTACAAAGTATTGCATTGATTTTGTTTATTCTCATGTATGTGGTGATGATTGTAAAACAGGAATGGAGGCTATATGCCATTTGGGCGGTGGCCCTCCTTTTTGTGGGATTAGGGATATTACAGAGAAATCCCCTCTACCTCCTGTCTGTCATTAACTGGAATGTGATTATGATGATCGGCGGAACTATGGTCATCGTGTATTACTTTATTGAATCCAAGATGCCCAACCGTCTGGCGGAGATTATATTGGATAAATGTTCCAATGTGATGTGGGTTATCATTTTGATGTCCTTATTTGCAGGATCAGTATCCGCCTTTATCGACAATGTGGCCACGGTTTTGATGATTGCTCCTGTGGGACTTGCCATTTGTAAGAAAATTAAAATCAGCCCGATTCCCATGCTTTTATCCATTGCGGTATCCTCCAACTTACAAGGAGCGGCAACCCTGGTAGGGGATACCACTTCCATTATGTTGGG
>CALHIC010000532.1 GCA_938030845.1 uncultured Oribacterium sp.
CTGCTGATTTCTGGCATCGGAAGTTACCTTAGTCACTTCCACATATTCATAAAGAATCTGCTCCAGCATCTTGGTACGAACGGAAAGTCTGTCCTCCTTCAAAACCTGGTAGCGTTCTTCATTTTTCAAACTGAGCCAGGGGGAAAGAATGCAAGCCACTTCTTGAATGGAACCGTACTGGTCAATCATGGTCTGCATAATGCTTCCGGCTCTAAAACGATCCACCAGCGTCTTTAATTCCGCCTTGATTTCCTTCAGCTTACGCTCGGAATCCTCCCGATCCAAGTCCTCGATATCGCTTAATGGGGCGGTTTCCAACAACAGAGGTTCTCCCTCTTTTTGCGCCAGCTCTAAGATCTTAACCCTCTGTCCTGTACGAACCACCACATAGCCGTCTCCGCTGATTTCCGTAACACTTCCCTCTACCGCAACGGAGTGGAACTCTTCCTTTCTTAAATCCTTTGTATTAAAGCTATCTTCCTTTAAAACAGCCAGCAACACATGGTCGTCCTGTCTGATTTCCTGTCCTGCAATATTTTTAAAGCTTTGTACCTGAAAATAAATGTAGGAATGGGGAAGAACCATCATATTATAAACCGGAATTACCCGCATCACATTTCCTCCTCTATATTCTGTCATATTGTCTTTCGCTCGTTCTATACCGTTTTGCGACTCTGCACTCTGCTCCACTGCGTTTTGTCCTGTGCTATGTGCCGCTGTATTCGATTCTGCGTTCCCACTTACTGTATTCTGCTCTACACTGCGGGTTTCTGGATTCCACCCTGTGCTCTGCACAGCTGTATTCGATTTCCCGCTCCGGGCCGCTTTGTTCTGCTCTTGCCTTGCAAGGCTCTGCTCTACCGCCTCAGACGCTACGGCATTATGCCCTTCGGCGCTTTGCGCTTCGATACTTTGCCCGCCGAAGTTTTGTCCTACAGCATTTCGCGCTTCAGAGCCTTGCCCTTGGGCTCTTTGTCCCGTAGAGCTTTGTGCTTCATTTTCCTGCTTAGAATTCTGCTTTTTTAGCACTTCCTGAGGAATTTCTCGGGAAATGGCAGAAATCCGTCCCCTTTTCTTCTTCTTTAAAAGGGAACGGATTTGTTCCAAAACATCTTGCATGCTCATATACATATCCCTTCTGAAACAAGGAAAAAGCTTCTACTCTTCTTCCTCATTCCTTTACGTTTTGTCTCATTTGTTAGCAATCTCCAATTTCGAGTGCTAAACCTTTTCAAAGAATAACACCCTCCTAAGAGGGTGTCAAGGTCTTTAGAAATTCTTTCGATTTCGGCTGTTTTTTAGCTCTTTACGAGACCTGTTCGGAGGATAAATCCCTTCCATTTCTTCCAAATCTTTATTCAGAACTGTGTACCTTTCCTTATGTTCCTACCGCTTATTCGGAGGATAAGTCTTTGCCTCTTCTCTTATAAAAATATAGGCTGATACCAAAGAGAGAAAGGCTGAAGGACACACCGAAGAAAAACATTCCGCTTTCATCTCCGGTGGCCACATTTCTGGCCGTACGATAAATCTTAGTACAAATCTTCGGAATCTCCACTATCGGATTAAAAATTTCCAGCTTCTTTACCCCTAAAACGCCGGGATCATGGCTCACAATAGGAGCGGGGGGCTTTCCGCTTTCCCCGGGAGGCGTCCCCGGTCCGGGCGGAGTGTTCGGATTCGGAGGAGTTGGCTCCGGCGGCACTGTCTCCGGGGGCGTTTCCGGCTCCGGAGGCTTCGGCTTGTCATAACGGTTATGGAAGGCAATTTCCCCTCTTTTCATATCCTGCTTTAGAGGATCATTTCGATCCGTTACAATCAAAACCGCCGTCAGATAGGCAGGTCTTGGATTTCCCGCACTATCCTTGTTTTGCAATTCTACTTTTACGGAAACCAGATATTCCCTATCATCATAGGTCATATATTCCGTATCTCCCTTTTTCTGACGAATATCGTACTGATAGACTCCCTCCTCCGAAAAAGAAATGGGGGCAAAACGTTTCTCCTCCTTTGTTTTTCCTGCGCCTAAAGTGAGATGAATCTCTTTCTCATCCGGCACCAAATTAGAACCGGATATCACCGGTTCCAGCTCCACCGTAAATTCTTCCTCCGGGAATGAATCTCCCGCGGCGTACAAGCTCACCGGAATCTCCACTTTTACCGGAGCAACGGCGGCATAGCTCTTCGGAACAAACAACGAATTCCCCAACAAAAGGCAGAGAAAAAAACCGATAAATTGTATTCTCTTTTTTCCCTTCATGCTTTCTTTCCTCTTTCCTTTCCTCCTACTTTAGCGGCACACTTCATTAGTGACTTTCTCAATGACTTTCTTAGTGACTTTCTTAGCGACTTTCTTCCTAAATAACTTTCTTCTTTACCGCTAAGCTTAGTCCTTCTTACTCTCTACGAGCTGCCTTCTTTGGCAGTTCTTTCCCCTTATCTTCACAATATTCTGATAAGTAATTATATTATCGGCGCACTTTGCAATTTTATATAAGCTTTTTAATAATAATTTGTTTTTTCTCTTTTCTCGGAAAATTACTCCCTCGCTGAGCCTTTTAAGAATTTTACAATTTCTTTATAATTATAGTCATTTTAAATAATCAAAGCCTTCTATTATGTTTTAAAATTGGACAAATATTTTTAATCTTGATAGTATCATGTGGAAAAATAATTATGTTAAAAACACTTATTTCTCGCTTTCACTAAGTACCGGGGGGGCTCAGATTGCCCTCGTCTTAGACCTATGCTGTTTTACATCTCTGATATTTCATCTCTAATATGCTTTATAATTCATCTTTCTTTTTTTATATCCCTTTTCTTTCAAGCTAAAGAAGAGGGTTTTAAAAACATACAGATTGGAAAAGCATTTAGAATAAAATGTTTATAAGGAGGATATAGCTATTTATCCATCAAAGAAAATCATTGTAGTCAGTCACTGTGTTTTGAATCAAAATGCTGTGGTGCATGGCTTGGAGCGTGCAAGGGGCGCCTTTCCCCTGGTCGAAGAAATTCTAAAGAGGGGGATAGGTATAATTCAGCTCCCCTGTCCGGAGTTCTTGTGTCTGGGAAGCAATCGTCCCTCGATGAATAAGGCTGAGTATGAGAAGACGGAAGGCTATGCCGAACATTGTCGGAGAATTTTAGAGTCCGTTTTTTGGCAGTTGGAGGAGTATCAGAAAAATGGCTATAGTTATATTGGAGTTTTAGGGATTCAGGAAAGCCCCAGCTGTTCCCTTTCCTTTCCCAAAGGCATCCTTATGGAAAAATATATGGAGGAAATGGAAAGAAGAAACTGGACACAGGCCTGTTTCGAAGTGCCGGTATTCTATGACGAAGAGGAGAAGGACGGAAAATGGGAAGACTGTAAAGTCCGCTTTGTATCCTTTTTAGAAGGTAAAATCAAAGCTTAGGCAAAAAAATGCAGAGAAAACGAATGATACGAGTGCGAAACAAAAGACAAGAATAATAGACAATTAAGGAGAAAATAAAATGAACAAGCTGAATAAGAATACGAAAATCCTGGTATTTTGCGCTTTGGCAGTGGTCGTAAATGTGGTTTTTGGCGATTTTGTCAGTATGTTAAAAATACCGCTTCTTTTTATGGATACTATAGGCACTATCTTTATTGCAGCATGCTATGGGATGGGCTATGGCATTCTTACCGGAGTGGCCACCAACCTCTTAATGGGTTTTACGGCCAGCCCCAG
>CALHIC010000533.1 GCA_938030845.1 uncultured Oribacterium sp.
AGAGCATGAGCATCATCACGAGCATCATCATGAGCATCATCATGAGCATGATGAGTCCTGTAGCTGTGGTTGCCATGATGAGGAACATGAGCATCATCATCACCATCATCATGAGGGTTGCGGATGCGGTCATGATCATGATGCGGATGAAATTTTTGACAGCATCGGTTTGGAAGTATTTAAGAAGGTAGACAGAAATCATTTGGCAGAGATTTTAGAGGAAATGGCTGAAGGCTGTGCTTACGGCGGCATTGTCCGTGCAAAGGGTATGCTGGCTTGCACAGACGGCACTTGGGTAAACTTTGATTTGGTGCCGGAACAGGTGGAAATCCGTGAGGCAGGTCCTGAAAATATCGGAAAGTTCGTGGTTATCGGAACTGAGCTGCAAAAGGACAAGATTAAGGCTTTGTTTAACGACTAATTTTTAAATTTAAAAAAAGTTCTCCGAAAAGGAATAGGTTTATTTTTCTTTTCGGAGAAGAATGCATAAAACGGAAGGAGAGTAGAATGGGAGAACAATGGGAAGCGGAGGGAGAAGGCATTCCTGTCTTTTTGATTAACGGTTTTTTAGAGTCGGGAAAAAGCAGCTTCATTCAATTTACCATGGAGCAGGAATATTTTCAGACCGAGGGAAATACCCTCCTTCTTCTTTGTGAGGATGGGGAAGTGGAATATGATCCCATTAAGCTGGCAGCGCATCATACCACGCCGGTGTATATGGAAAATATTACGGATTTCCAAGAAGAAAAATTGCAGGCTTTGGCAAGACAGTATAAGGCGGAGAGAGTCTTGATCGAGTGGAACGGCATGTGGAACCAGGATGATTTATACGGCGGTCCCATGAGCGAAGAGGTGCTGGCAAAACAGCAAAATCGTGAGCCGAAGTATCAGGTATCTATGCCGAAGGATTGGTTTTTATATCAGGTAATCACGATTTTAGACGGCTCCAGCCTGAAGCTGTATCTTTCCAATATGCGTTCTTTCCTGGGGCAGATGCTTCGTCATGCGGAGCTGTGCATCGTGAATCGTTGCGATAATCTGTCCAATGAAGAATTGGTGGATTACCGTAGAAAGATTCGTGCAATGGGCCAGAATGCCATGATTTTACTGGAGGATAAAAACGGAGAAATCCCCCAGACCGCTCTTCCGGAAGACCTGCCCTATGATCTTGGACAGGATGCCATTACTTTAGCAGATGAAGATTATGGTACCTGGTTCTTGGACTGCATGGAGAATCCGGAGCGCTATCTGAATAAAGAAATCACATTTTCCGCTATGATTTTAAAACGGAAAAATATGCCGGAGAATGAATTTGTTCCGGGACGTATGGCGATGACCTGTTGTGCGGAGGATATGACCTTCCTTGGTTTTATCTGTAAGGGAGACAAGAAGTTAATTGCTCCTTTTTCGACCAGAGACTGGGCAAAGCTCACTGCGAAGGTGAAGCTGGAGGAACGGGAAGAATATCATGGTATAGGGCCGGTTTTACATTTGGAAAAGATTGCCAGAACCGGAGAAATCAAGGAACCTGTGAATTTCTAACGATTTCTTATAGAAGGATAAACGATATTTTTTTAGAAATAAGTAAGAAAGCCTTGCGAAATTATATTATTTTTGTATACTAGGAGTGATAATTTAACAAGGGCAGGATTTGTATGGATGCAAGATGCCCTACAACTTAAAGGAGGACTTACTATGTCATATTTACAGATCTTTGCACTATTAGGAGCATTTTTAATCCCGTTTATCTTGCTTTGGCTGATTTGCTACGGCTTGGAGGCTTACGCTCTTTATACCCTGGCTAAGAATAACGGTCAGGAGGATAAGGCGATTTTAGCATTTATTCCCTACATAAACCGTGGACTTTATGCTTATTTCGCAGGAGACCAGGTGATGTTTGGAACACCGGTTCCCACGATTGCCAGTGCCGCAATCATGGGTCTGCTTCCTCTTCTCGGTGGATTTATTGGCGGTATCATTAATTATATTTGTATAGTCGTGATTATTATCGTTTCTTTTTACAATTATAAAGCCGTATACGGAAAGATGAGCAGTGTTTCCGATTCCACTCTATTCGGTGTTTTGGCTGCTGTAATTTCCCTTTGCCGTGTAATCTTCATTTTCCTTCACAGAAATGATATTCTGGTAGAGGACGGAGAAATCGTAGAGTAATATTTCTTTTTAGCAAGCTATAGCAGTTTTATACCGGCTCCAAAAGTTAGACCCAAGAATCTAACCTTGGAAGCCGGTATTTTTATAAATATTTTTACATCCAAAGAGAGTCGGGGATACTGCTTCGATAGGGTTTTAAGGAAAATGTTTTATCCATCTACAGTTGTAGGGACGGGAGATAATATGAATCAGGTAGAAAGTATTGAAAATGAAATTCGGGTCTGGAGCTTCCAAAATTTTGGAAACGGCTTAGCTCTGGGGCTTACCCGTTTTATGGGGAAATTTTTATTGGCGCTGGCATTGTTTTTGATTGGTCGATTTATCATTAAAAAGCTGGGACATATTCTTCCGAAAACCCCTATTTCAGCTAAGATCGATCCTACGGTTCGGAATTTTTTCTTTCGAGCAATCGTACTTTGTCTGTATCTGATTTTAGGAATCAGCTGTGTCAGCATTCTGGGGGTTCCCATTGCTTCCGTCATCACTCTTTTGGCTTCTGCCGGTGTGGCGGTAGGTCTGGCCTTACAGGGCTCCCTATCTAACCTTGCGGGAGGCATTATGCTTTTGCTGTTTCGCCCCTTTAAGGTGGGGAATTATATCAAAAGCGGTACGGATGAAGGCACGGTACAGGAGGTGAGTATTTTCTATACCGTTATTCTTTCTCCGGATAACAAGCGGATTTCCATTCCCAACGGCAGCCTGATGAATGCCAATATCATCAATTATAGTGCGGAGCGTTTCCGGAGGGTGGATTTGATTTACCAGCTTGGTCGGGATGAGGATGTAGAAAAGATAAAGGGATATTTGGAGGCTTGTATTCAGGACGATGAGCTGATTCGAAAATATCCGGAGCCCTTTGTAGGGCTTACCGCGGTGGGAAGAGATTATTTGGAGTTTAGTATCCGTCTTTGGGTGGATACCCCTTCTTACTGGACCCTGTATAATCGGATTAATGAAAAGGTTGCCATCAAATTCGCCAAAGAAAATGTGCTTTTACCCAGCACGGCTATTAAAAATATACAAAGTTGACTTTCATTGCAATAAAATGCCCTCTCTATGCATTGTACTTATGAAAGGACGAAAAACATGATCAATGTGAGTATGCTGATTGCGGATTTTCCCAAGCAGGAAGAAATAGCGGATGAACTGATATTTTCTTTGGCAAAGGGAAACCGGGAAGCGCTTAAAATCATATATGAGAAAAGCATCACTCCATTGTATGCTTACGTTCTTTCTTTAACAAAAAATAAGTATGACACAGAGGATGTTTTGCAGGAAACCTATGTAAGCATTGCAGAAAATGCAGCTTCCTATCATGGGGGAAATAAGGCGATGGCATGGATATTTCGAATCGCCAGGAATTTCACCCTGATGCATTTCCGAAAAGAGAAAAACAAAGAAAGTATTCATGAAGTGGAAGAGGCGGTGGACGCCAAATATTCCTTTTCCTTCGTGGAAAATGCTGACCACAGAATGCTTTTGGAATCCGCCATGGAAATATTGGAGGAAGAGGAACGACAGATTCTTTTTCTTCATGCCGTGGCAGGCTGGAAGAATCGGGAAATTGCGGAGTATTTAGGAAAAAACTTAAACACGGTTTTATCAAAATACCAAAGGAGCATTAAGAAGCTGCAGGAGCACTTAGGAAAGGATGAGTAAGATGAAGCAGGAAAATATGGAAAAAGAGCTTCAAGAGGCTGTTCAAAATCTTATCCCTAATGACTTATTTACTAGGATTACCGCAGAACTGGATTCCAAGGAAGAGGGTGCAAAGATGGAAAAAGTGCTGGTAAGAAGAATTGAAAGGAAGAGTACAAGTCCAGGATTAAAAACAGTGATGCAGTTGGTGGCAGCCTGTGTGGCTTTGGTATTGGTAGTTGGGGGAATCTTTTATTACAGAGGAAACTTAATGGTGGATAGCTTGGTGGATCTGGATGTGAATCCGGGAATTGAGCTTCTTACCAACCAAAAGAACCGGGTATTAAAGGGTTATGCAACCAACTCCGATGGAGAGAAGGTTCTTTCCGGTATGGATTTACAGAACGTGGATTTACAGGTGGCATTAAATGCTATCGTAGGTTCCATGGTGCAGCAAGGCTATATGACGAAGGACACCAAGGGCGTATTGGTAACCGTGCAGAATAAGGATCAGAAGAAGGCGGATAATCTTCGTAAGCTGGTGGTGAAAGAAATGGAGATAGCTTTGTCCACGGAAGATATGAATGCAGCAGTCTTTCATCAGGTGATTTCCAGTCAGAATAACAATGCTTCCGCATTTGCCAGGAAAAATAACATTTCCTTAGGAAAGGCTGTGTTCGTACTGAACCTTGCCAATAAGGCCAGCTCCTTAAATGCCAAAGAGCTGGCAAAGATGAAGATTTCCGAAATTGCAAAGCTGGTAGCTGATAAGAACATCGATATTCGTGACATTATTGAGTATGATTCTGATGACAGCCTCTGGGAAAATATCGCAGATGCTATTGAGGATATTAATGAGGGAGATGATGACTACATCGTAGCAACAACGCAGCAGGGCACTACTCAGGCGGTTCAGGTTCAGCCTACAGAAACACAGGCTGCGGTAGCACAGACACAGGCTCAGACTCAGGCTCAGGCTCAGACTCAGGCACAGACTCAGCCTCAAACCCAAGCACAGACTAAAGCGCAGCCTCAGCAGGGCGGCAGAATCAGTGCAGACAAGGCAAAGGCTATTGCTTTTGGTCACGCAGGGGTTTCTGCCGGACAGGTAAGAGACTTGTCCGTTGAGTACGATGATGACGGTGTATATGAGATTGACTTTAAAGTAGGAAACATGGAGTACGATTACGAAATCGATGCTGTAGATGGTTCCATCAGAAAAGCCGATGTAGAGCAGGATGACTAAATAGAGAAGTGTTTATTATAAATTAAATATCGAATATGATTTGCAGTATGGGTCTGAAATGAGGGGCAATTTGAGCTCGCCCTGATTTTCAGGCCCATTTGCATAA
>CALHIC010000534.1 GCA_938030845.1 uncultured Oribacterium sp.
GTTGGTTTTAACCTTTGATGAGGCTATTAAGTGTTTAAAGAAAGCAACTTTTGCTTTGGAAGATAAAAATTATGAGAAATTTGAAGAAGCCTTAAAGAAAACCACTAAGATTATTCGTTACTTGCACAATACCTTGGATATGGAGCAACCTATCAGTAGAGATTTGGCAAGGCTATATGACTTTGTTACCTTTGACTTAGGCTTGGTACAGGCCGGAAGAGAGAGAAGACAAGAGGAGCTTCCCAAGCTGGTTGACATTTTATCCGATTTGCGTGACGGCTTCCTGGGGGCAAGTAAAATTGCCAGAGATACTCATATCCCAAAAGAAGCGAAGGTTGTGGGATAAGAAAGGGGCTGCCTATGCAGCTCCTTTCTTCTGTGTCACGGAAAGGAAGAATCATGGAGAGAAAAGAGAATCCGCAGCTGGAAAAGCTTGCTAGCCTATTTCAGAGAAGATATAATATCGTCAGCGAATTAAAAAAAGAGACTGATGAGCTTTCCGAAGCCATGCAAAGACAGGACAATGTGAGTCTGGACTTATTATTGGATTTGCGACAGGAAGCTTTAAATAAGTTGGAAAATAACTGGGTGGAGATGAATCTTTTAGTGGAAGAGGAAGAAGAGTTAAGAAGAACTTTTCAACGACTTCTACAGGAAGATCCAAAACATAGTGCGGGCTATCCTTTTTTGGAAAGAAGAATTCTGGAATTGAGAGGAAAAATTGACGAATCGGTAGGATTCATTAAAGAAAGAGATGCCAGAACTACAGCCCAGGCCTTACAAACCCAGAAGTTCTTGTGGGAGCAGATTCCTGCGGAGCTAAAGGAAGAAGTGGTGTAGCTTTATTTTCTAACGAAGGAAATAAAAGATAAGAAAATTGAAATATCAGCAGATTGTTCAAGGATGAGAAAGGATTGCAAGGACGGCGATGAATCGTAGTGTATATGAGGGTAAGTTTTTAATTAATTTATTGGGGAGTACTTTACGACAGGATGATTCCTTCCCGGTGATGCGAAGAATGAACTGGGGCAGACTTTACCGTATCGCTGATTACCATGAGCTTGCTTCGGGAATTTACTTGGGGATGCTTTCCGCAGGTGCCAGAGTGCCCTCTTTATTCGGTGAAAAATTTTTCCATCGTTATCAGGAGGCGGTTCGCTACGGTGAGATTTATGAGTCTTCCGAGTTGGAAATTCTAGGGGCGTTTCAGGCGGTAAAGGTTCCGGCGGTGGTTTTGGAAAGTGCAGCTGTGCGGCGGCTCTATCATTTGCCGGAAACAGCGGCCAATTCCCCTCTTCGCCTTTATATTCCGGAAGAACGGTATTATATGGCCAGGGGCTATCTTTTTGACTTGGGCTATGAGACGGATCAGTTCTATTCCGGCTTTGGAGAGCACATGAAGAGGGCGGGAGGCTTTCAGGTGGAGATTTACCATCATTTGCCCTTCCTGACCAAGAATTACAAAAAACACATGAAGTCTCTGCTGGACAGAGCTTATCCGGACAAGAAGTACCCGGTACTAAAGGTTCTGTCTTTGGAAAGCAGCTATATGTTCCGCATGGCGGAGGCTTGCTACCATTTCTGCACAGATAGCTTAAAGATTCGTGAGCTTTTGGATCTTTATCTGTTTTATAAGCTTTTCCATAAGGACATGAATAAGAAATTTCTGGATGCCAGAATCAAGGAGTTGGATATTTCTTTGTTGTCTCAATCCTTGTTGCATATGGCGGATATGTGGTTCAGCAGTCGTAAGGATTCTTTGTTCCCCTATCCGAAGGACAGCATCAGTCTCTTTGATGACATGGAAAGTCGTATTCTTTCCAACGGTATGGTGGGAGCGGACAGTATTCCGGAGGCGGCCAAGCTTCGTAAAGCCATTAAGGATGCGGAAAATAAAGAAGAACGGGCAGCCAAGTGGAGAAAGTGGAAGGAAAAATGGAAGAACCGCTTTGACGGCATAAAGAAGCAGTTGCGTTGGATTTTCCCGGAAAGCTCCTATATGAAGAGCCTCTATCCCGGATTGGAGAATGCGCCATTCTTACTGCCTCTTTACTGGATCAGGAGAGATTTCAAGCTGATCCGTATTATGATGTTGCCGGATAAGCTTGAGGAACAAAAGGGAGAGAACGGTGGCGAGAAGTCTTCGGAGACCAAGGAACAAAGCATCGGCGGAGTAGGCTCCATTGAGGCCATGAGCTATCAGGATGATCCTTTCCGAAAGAACGGCAGAAAGAAAGTCTTCTATAAAGGAAGAAGAAATAACGAGTCCGAGGCCTTGTCCACGACCAACAGTGTCGGGGAAAGCGAGGCTGAAGAGGAAGAACTTCCATTATACAAAGATACCGCCTTTTTACAGGAAGAGGTGGAGGAAGAAGATCTTCCTTTGGAGCAGGATGAGAATCAGGAAACAGAAGGAAGTCTATGGGACTTTAAAGCGCCTCCCCGTCTTGCCAAGGAAGAGAGGCGCCCTGAAGTTAGAAGTGAAACCAAGGCAGAGCCTATATTAAGTCCTGAAACGGAGGCTTTACTGCAGGAGGCCTTTGCAAAAATGGAGGCTATCCAAAAAGAAGAGAAGGCTAATTCAGAGGATGCAGAGAGCAATAAGAGTGCCGCCGGTTTATCGGAAGAACAGGAAAGACTGGCACT
>CALHIC010000535.1 GCA_938030845.1 uncultured Oribacterium sp.
TTAGAGCGCCGCCCTGTCACGGCGGAGGTCGACGGTTCGAATCCGTTCCGGGTCGCTAGCCTTAGGGCTTATATATGGATGGATTCCCGAGTGGCCAAAGGGGGCAGACTGTAAATCTGTTGTCACTGACTTCGGTGGTTCGAATCCACCTCCATCCATTGAGACAATATGTCTTATGTAGAGCAATCTACACAACTGGGGTCTTAGCTCAGCTGGGAGAGCATCTGCCTTACAAGCAGAGGGTCACAGGTTCGAGCCCTGTAGGCCCCAGTATTCGGTCCGGTCTGCGTGTTATGCGCAGCCTGGGTCGGACATTTTTTTCTAAGGCGAGATAGCTCAGCTGGCTAGAGCACACGGTTCATACCCGTGGTGTCGAGGGTTCAAGTCCCCCTCTCGCTACGATAAATCGAAACGATTTCCGTAAAAGGGACGTTTCGATTTTTTTGTTCTAAACAAGTAATTGCCTTATTCCGGAGAAAGGAAGAGCATGAAAGATCTTTGGCAGAAATTTCTTCGATTTTATCATAAATACAGCTATGCCAATGTTCTGTGGATCGGTATTATTTATCCCATTTGGTTTAAGTCCATTGAGTCCAGAGTGACGGTGGCCACCGGCTACCACATTATGCATACGAAGATTGATGAAATGATCCCCTTCTGTGAGTACTTCATTGTGCCGTATTTTATGTGGTTTCTCTACATTTTGCTGGGTATACTGTACTTTCTTTTTACAAATAAAGAAGACTTTTATAAGGTCTGTCTGTACCTGTTTATCGGTATGATTTTTAGTCTTTTGATTTGTGAAATCTATCCCAACGGAACGGATTTACGTCCGCCTTATATCAGCGATAAAAACATTTTCCAAGTCATGGTAGCAGGTCTATATCGTGTGGACACCCCCACCAATGTTTTTCCCAGTATTCATGCCTACAATTCCATCTGTATGCATGTGGCGATTATGAAAAGTAGGGATATTCGAAAGCTACCCTATGGAAAAGCGGTGGTTTGGGGCTCCTTTCTTTTGTGTCTTTTGATTTGTATGGCAACACTGGTGCTAAAGCAACACTCTATTTTGGATGTGGGTGGGGCGATTCTTTTGTCTTTTATTGCTTATGGCTTTGTGTACGGCTACCCCAGCTTTCGTTTATGGGAGTACCTGGAGAAAAAATATCCTTCCCTTATGCAGGAAGAAGGATAGTATAGAAGAGGAGTTATAGATGGAAGGATTTCATTTTTGGAAAAATGCCATCGGACATTTTAAAACCATTACAAAGCATAAGATTCTGGTGATGCGTTACTGTTTTTCCATTGGACTGTATAAGCAGGGACTGCTCCATGACCTGTCCAAGTACAGTTGGACGGAATTTCGGGTGGGCATTCGTTTCTATAAGGGCTATAAAAGTCCCAACGGCGTAGAGCGGATTGAAACGGGAACCTCTACGGCATGGCTGCATCATAAGGGAAGAAACAAGCATCATTTTGAATATTGGTGTGACTATGATTTACAAGACCCTAATCGTATGATAGGCTGTCCTATGCCTTATCGTTATGTGGCGGAGATGTTTTGTGACAGAGTGGCCGCATCGAAGAATTATCAAGGGGAAAAATACAGGGATGACAGTGCTTACATTTACTATAAGCCTATGAAGGATTCTCCCTTGATTCATGAACGGACAAAAAAAGAACTGGAAGAATTGCTGTTGCTTTTAAAGGATAAAGGAGAGAAGGAATGCTTTGCCTTTCTTCGAAAAGAAGTAAAGAGGCGGAGAAGAGAAAAGGATCTTTTCTAAAAGAAAGGGGAGTGCAGTATGGCAATCGTTTACGACAAGGAAAAGGGGCTCATTAGCTTACATAGTAGAAATACTACTTACCAGATGGGTATTGGTCCCTACGGGCATCTTTTGCATTATTATTACGGCAGAAGGGGAGAAGGGGATTTTTCCTACCTCTTCCAGTATAAAGATAGAGGATTTTCCGGGAATCCCTATGATGCCAATGCAGACAGAACCTACTCCATGGATACCTTGGCCCAGGAGTATTCTTCCTTTGGAAATGGAGATTATCGTCTGTCTGCTTGCAGTATTTCCGGAGCTGACGGAGAGGGGATTTTAGACCTTCGCGTTGACCGGGTGGAGATTTTTCCCGGAAGGTCCCTTCCGGAGGGGCTTCCCCATGCCAAGGCGGTAGAGGAATGTGAAACCCTTCGCATTTTCCTGAAAGAAGAAAGAAAGAGGGTAGAGGTGGAGCTGGATTACATTCTCTATCCGGATGAGGACGTGATTGCCAGAAATGCCAGAATCAAAAATATTTCAGAGGAGACTCTTTTTGTGGAGCGTCTGGATTCCCTTTCCCTGGACTTTTCCTATGGAGATTATGATCTGATTCATTTTTCCGGAAGGTACGGGATGGAGCGTCTCTACCGCAGAGAACCCTTGCAGCAGGGCGTAAAGCATATTGCCTCCATGAGAGGAAGCAGTAGTCATCAGGAAAATCCCTTCGGTATTTTAGCGGGAAGAAACACCACGGAGCATAGCGGAGATTGCTACGGCTTTGCCCTTTTATACAGCAGCTCCTTCCATCTGGATGTGGAGCGGGATTCCTACCGGGGAACCAGAGTTTCCCTGGGAATGCAAAATGACAATATGC
>CALHIC010000536.1 GCA_938030845.1 uncultured Oribacterium sp.
AGTTGCTTTTAAACTAGCTTGTGCCCTCTTGGAGGAAGAGAAATCTTAAAGAAGGCTGTGGCAAAGGAGCATGGTGCCACCGTATTTGGCTACTATGTGGATGATCCGGAGCGTTTCGGTATTGTGGAGTTTGACGGGGCCGGAAAGGCGATTTCCATAGAGGAAAAGCCGGAGAAGCCCAAGTCCAACTACTGTGTAACCGGTTTATATTTCTACGACAATAAGGTTGTGGACTATGCGAAAAGCTTAAAACCTTCCAAGAGAGGGGAGCTGGAAATCACCGACCTGAACCGTATCTATCTGGAGAAGGGCGAACTGGATGTGGCACTTTTAGGACAGGGCTTTACCTGGTTGGATACCGGAACCCATGAGTCCTTGGTGGATGCTACCAATTTCGTTTGTACCATTGAGACCCATGAGCACAGAAAGATTGCCTGTCTTGAAGAAATTGCCTATCGTAATGGCTGGATTAGCAAGGAAAAGGTTTTAGAAGCCTATGAGCTTTTAAAGAAAAACGAATATGGCAAGTACTTAAAGGATGTTTTAGACGGAAAATATATCGAGGAGCAGTAGGAGGAGAAGATGAAAACAATCGTAACCGGAGGCGCAGGCTTCATTGGAGGAAACTTCATGCATTTTGTGGTAAATGCCTATCCCGATGAGGAGTGGATTTGCCTGGACAGCCTGACCTATGCAGGAAATTTGGAAACCTTGGCTCCCTTAGAGGGAAAGAAAAATTATCGTTTTATTAAGGGAGATATTACAGACAGAGCTTTTATCTTTGATTTATTTGCAAAGGAAAAGCCGGATGTGGTGATTAACTTTGCGGCAGAGTCCCATGTGGATCGTTCCTTAAAGGATCCGGAAATCTTTTTAAAGACCAATGTTTTGGGCACGGTTTGCCTGATGGATGCCTGCAGAGAGTACGGTATAAAGCGTTATCATCAGGTATCCACCGATGAGGTATACGGAGACCTTCCTTTAGAAAGAACAGACCTTTTCTTTACAGAGGATACTCCTATTAAGACCTCTTCTCCCTATTCTTCTTCCAAGGGAAGTGCGGACCTTTTTGTACTGGCTTATCACAGAACATTCGGTTTGCCGGTGACCATTTCCCGT
>CALHIC010000537.1 GCA_938030845.1 uncultured Oribacterium sp.
AAAGCATAAAATTTATTTATTGCTATATAAGATAAAAATATTTTATGAATAATATCATCTTAAATATTTCTGAAAATGGGTAATTCAAATTGCAAAAGTACCGATAAAATAGTATGATGAACACACCGATAAACTTTTTTTCAGTAAGGGTAAAAGAAGTTTATTTTGGAGAAGGAGGAGCCATGAAAATCGAGAAAATTGATGACAACTCCATCAAGTGTACTTTATCCAGTTTGGATTTATCTTCAAGAAATATAAATCTAAGGGATATGACCTATGGCTCGCAGGCTGCCAAGCAGCTCTTTAATGAAATGATGTTGAAGGCAAAGGAAGAAGTGGGATTTGCAATGGACAACACCCCTCTGATGATAGAGGCTATCCCTTTACAGGGCGGTGCGGTTCAGCTCATTATTTCTAAGGTGGATGATCCGGAAGAATTAGATACACGTTTTTCAAAATTTTCCACCGCAAGCAACGGACAAAATGGCTGGATTTCAGAACTGGCCACCCAGATTCTTGAAGGCGCTCACGGACTGATGAAACAGTTGAAGGAGACAGAAGACAACAGTGATGAGGAGTTAGATGCTTCTCAGACGGAGACTAGACAGCAGGAAAAGAAAGAAGAAGGGCTTCGCTTATACCGTTTTCAGAGCTTAGACAGAGTGATTGATGCGGCGAAAGCAGTTCATGGCATGGATTTAGGAAACAATAGCCTTTATAAAGACGTGGATAAGAAGGAATTTTACCTTTCTATACATAGTAAGAATGAAGATATGGAAACGCTAAATCGCGTGGCAAATCTTTTGCTGGAATACGGAGAGAGATTACACGGTAATATGGCCAGTGAGGCCTATTATCAGGAACATATGGAATGTTTGATTCCCAATTCTGCATTGGAGAAATTACAGACAGTTTAAATCCCTTACAAAGTAAAGCAGATGTGATATACTGTTAGCTGCCAATTCTTAAGAAAAGAAGGAGGAAGGCTATGGAAGAAATTACCAAGGATATGAAAATCGGTGATATTCTGGCTTTAAATGAGCTGATTGCACCGTTTCTCATGCAAAACGGCTTAGGCTGTGTATCCTGTTCCGCATCCAGCGCAGAGTCTTTGGAAGAAGCTTGCGAACTCCATGGCATCAACGTGGAAGATTTGACGGAAGATTTAAACGATGTTTTAAGAGAGTATTTGGAGACACAGGAAGCATCACAGAACGGGTAAAAACTTTTAAAAAGAAAAGAAGGCAGCTTGGCAGAATTTGCCGGGCTGTTTTTTTCTTCCGGGGAGACTGTTGCTTTAGTATTGCTTTAGTATTACTTTAGTATTGCTTTGGGCTATAAGCCGGGAATTTCGAAATTTTCCATGGGAGAAATATGCTGAAATAGTGTGAAGAAAAATTTTTTTGAAAAAAATCGAATTTCCTGTTGACAACTAGGAATTCAAAGTGTATTATAGCCTCAGTTAGATAAAACTAACTGTTGTGAATTTGCAAATACCTGGTTTGTAAACTTCATAACTGCCCGGTGTTCGTGTCCTCCTGACCATAAGCACGACACATGGGAAATCTCCTGAAATAAATAGACTCAACTTAAGTGTCCGTCCACAAGACGGGAAGAAAGCAGAAGGCGCTCACCTTCTGCTTTTTTCGTTCTCAAGGAGTATCCTTCGCAGAATGTAAAATATTTCCTTATAAAAAAGAACGCAATGACAGTTCTTTCTGTTTGTTATAAATTCAAAGAAAATGACGATATTAGATAGACGTATTATACAAAAATTAAAAATTAAGAACTAAATTGGGCGATTTTACAAAGGACATTCGGTAAAGAGCTAATGCGGAAGACTTTCCGGAGGAAAAGACGGAAGGAAACAGGTATTTAAGAGGAATGTCTGTTGAAGGGAGTATTTATGAAGCGCTTTTTAGCACTATTTTTGGCCGTGTCTATCAGCTTACAGAGCTTTACCGCTGTGGGAGAAAGCTCAAGACTTGTAGGGGATAGTTCCGTTTTGAATGGGCAGGCTACGGAGGAAGGGATATCTTCCGAGGAATCCACCGGATTGAGCCGGGAAAACGGAGAGGAGAATAGGGAGGAGACTGTAGCACAGGGAGATGCCGAAGCAGCTTCCAAAGTTGAAGCAAGCACCACTGATGCAGGAACCACTGAAGAAACAGGAGAATCCCGGGAAAATCTTGCGGCTCAAAGCAGGGAAGCGAATGAGCAGGAAGGATTTTCAGTAAAAGAAAGTGCTAAGGGAGCGGAGAGTGAAGAAACGGAAGGGGAAACACTTCCTACTTTGTCCTACTCTACCATCGAAAGAAACGAGAAAAAGCAATTTCAATATAAAGATGATGAGGTTAGTGTAAATGCCGAGCTGGAATATCCGGAAAGTCTGCCGAAGGGCGTTGTATTTTTGGTTCGTCCGATTTTAGAGGAGGAAAGAAAAGAGCAGTACCGGGCTTATAAAGAGGCTTTACTGGAAGCAAAAAACGAAGGGAAACAAGATACAGAGAATGGGGAAAGTGCCGGGGAAGAGGGCTTTGTACTCCATGACCTTAGACTTTATGATGTAGGCTTTTTCCTTAAGGAAGAAAAAACCGGAGATTGGGAAGAGGTTCAGCCGGAAAAGGGCAGTGTAAAGATTAATTTTACTCTTCAGGAAGCTTTGGAGGGAGAGGGAAAGCTGCAGGTAACCCATCTTCCTATTAAGCAGGAAAAAAAGCAGGAGGGAATCAACAGCTTAGAGATTCCGAATCTGCAAAAAGAAGATATTCTTGTGGAGGATTTGGAGGTTAAGGAAAACAAGGCCTTCTTCAGCAAGAAAGAACGAATTCAGTTTAGTCTGGATAGCTTCTCCACCATTGGAATTTATAAAGGAGAGGTCAATGCCACAGATCATATTTTGAATGATGTAAAATTTACTTTAAATAACATCAATGTACAGCTAAAGAACAGGGGAGGACAAAAGGATTTTCAGCAAGTTGGAAAAGAAGGAAATACCGTTAGCTGGAAATTAAATGAGAATTACTCTCCTTATGAAGTGGAAAACTTACATATGGATATCCGTTTGGTAAGGCCGGGAGACAGCTTTACCGTAAAAAATGGAGAAAAAATTCTCTTCAGCTTCCCTTCTATTTTACGGGCAAAAGGAGCCGGTACCTATTACAATACCGGATATCCCGCTAAAAAATTCTATAAATTTACTATCCGGGAGAATCCTGCCACCAAGAATTGGGAGCTGGAAGTGGAATTCTTACAGGATTTTGAGCTTTCCGCTTATGGGGAGATTAAAGGAATCATCACCTTGGATTTTAGCCTGGACTCTACTAAGCTTACGGAAAAGACGGATAATTCTGTAGAGATTTCCTTGCCGGAGCAAAATTATAAAATTATTTTTCCACCTCTTCCTTCTGTGATTTCCGGGGTAAAGAAGGTGGCGTATGCTCAGCCTGCCAAGGGACAGGTGGAATGGAATATTACTGTGGGAGAGGATTCTCCCGGTGTTGCCTTAAACGGTTTAACCGTTACCGACAGCTTTCCAAGCAATCATCAGGTCTTTAAATCGGCTACCTGGTTGGGAAAGAAAGATCCTTTAACCGGTCAGGATATGACTCTCCAAATGACGGAAGCTTCGGGAGGCGGAAGTGGTATGAGCACCTACAGCTATACCTTCCCGGAGAGCGGAGAAGTGATTCGTGCTCCCCAGACGATTCGGATCGTTACCGGCATTCGGGGAGAGGTATATAAGGATAAAAATGCCACTACCCTTAGAAATAACGTGAGCTTAAGTCATAAAAGTGAAGCTCGTCTTCCCAAGGATACGAGCAAAAGATCTACCTTTGCCTTAACCACGATTCCGAAGATTAGCTTAAATAAGAGCGGAACACAGGTCAGTGGAAATCGTGTCCGTTGGAAAATGGACTTTAATAACAACAGAGCGGCAGCCTATCAAGCCAGAGTATTGGATAATCTGGGGAAGGGCCTTACGCTGGATGAGAGCAAGGGAATCACCATTCGCTATGGAGATAGAGAGGCCACCGTTTTAAAGCCCAATAACAATCATGTGAATCTGGCGGGAAGAGGCTTTGGAGACGTTAATGATGTATCCTATGACTATAGTAAGGGCACAGGCCCCAATGGGGGAGATACCCTGACCCTTGCCTTCGGCACTCGCTTTAAGGAGCCCTACAGTATCGAATTTGATACGCTTGTTGCGGAAGACTTTCCTTTACAGGGAAGCGGCACAGACACAAGCATTGGGAACAAGGCCCAGGTGGTAGCTACCTATCCCACAGGGGACGGGGTAGGCAGCGGAATTTCCGAGGAACTCTTTAATGAAACCCCAACCATTTCCGCCCCCTTTAAGTCCATTTTCCTGGAGATTAAGGGAACAGGAACGGATTCCAGAAAGGCTCTGTTAAACTGGAGAGTAAAGGCCACCACCAAGGAAAATTATGAAAAATTAAAGCTTGTTATCAACAATGGACAGTATCATGAATTTAACAGCCTAAATCTTCGCTATGGAGAAGGGGCTTCCGCCTCTAACCTATTTGTGGATAAGGCAAGCAGAGACAAGCTTGTGAATCAAACACAGACGGAAACCATTATGGCAAGCGACGGGGTTACTCCTATTGCTACCTTAAACCTGACTTATCTTCCCAGCACCGGAGCTCCGGCAGGGGGAAATGTGGAATTAACCGTAATCCGAAACAACGCAGTTCCTGTAGAAGAGCGTTTTGATATTGGCTTACTGTCCTGGAATCACGATTCCAAGGCACTGTACTATATGACGAGAAAGGATGGAAATCATTACTTTGGTAGTAATGCCACCCTGTCTCTCTATACCCATAAGGAGGATATAAACCCCTTTAAGACGGTGAGGTCTGTGGCGGATCCTCAGATGATGAGTCAGGATATGCTGAGAAAGACGGTGCAAAGCTTTTACGATGATGAGCAGAAGCGTGCCTATTTCCGTTTCCAAATTACGGCAAATGCCAGTCGTATGGAAGATTTGAAGAACTTTGTATTACAGGATGGTCTGCAAAATATTTTCAAATACCAAAAGCCCAACGGGCAGACACAGCCTTTGGATTCCAAGTATTTTACCATTACCACGGCATCGGACAGTAAATATCCCACACTGGCAAGAATCGGAAGCGGAACTGCGGAACAGATTGTGTCCGGCAGTGAGCTGACGGTAGATAATGTGGCGAAGAGGGTAGAACTGAACTTACAAAATCCTTTAAGTGATACTCTGTACATGGATATTTATGTTTATCTGAATCAGGAAGGGCAGGATGTTCTTTTTGAAAATACCAATGCGGCAGGGCTTAATTTGCAGGAAGCCACCATCAGCACCACCAATAGAGTGACTATCACCTCTACCAGTTTTCCCACCTATTTAAGTGGCGGAAATCCGATTGTTCATGACGCAACAGCCTCAGGAACCGGAAAAACCCAGGTGATTCCCAATAAGATCTTGGTCAAGGAGGGAGAACAGGGTAAGGCAGGTTCCCGCTATCAGGGTGTTATGAACTGGAAGGTGCTGATTAATCCTCTGGGCGGAAATATTACCGGAGGAACCGTACTGCTGGATAAGATTCCCAAAGGGCTATTCCTGGATATGAAGTCCATTAAGCTCTATAGAGTAAAGCATCAGGATCATTCTATAGAGATTAACGGAGATGTAAATGATCCCAACAATGCCACACTGGTGCCGGATACGGAGTGGGAGGCCAAGCGACTTCGCCACTTTGATGACCAGCATGACCTGGTGACGGAGCTGGAAATCACTTTAAAAAATTCCACTACCGATACCTATGTTCTGGCTTATTCCACGGATATTACGGCGGATATTGAAAATACGACACCACCCTTTGAAAATGTGGTATATGTGAAAAAGGCTTCCGGAGCCCCGGATTCTATTGCGAAAAAGTCGATAAAGGCCCAGTCCTTTGACTATTCCACCGGCTCCAAGAAGGTGCGCTATGTCATTAACAAGAAGGATTCCCTTGCAGATAACAAGGTAAGTCTTCCCCTGGCAGGAGCGGAGTTTGGCCTTTTTGAAGAGAAATACTTACCCTTTTTGAAAACGGCAAGTAAGGATGCCCTTCTGGGTATGGCCCATGACTACGGCGTTACCGATGCAAAGGGACAGGTGCGTTTCTCCGGTGAGGCGTATGATTCAAATTTTCCTACAGAAAATATTTACTACCTGATGGAGATGGAAGCTCCTACAGGTTATAAAAGAGATAGAAGAGTTTTCGGACCCTATAAGGAGGAAGCGGGAAGGCGAGAAATCAAACCGATTTATGAGGGAAAAGAAATTTCCGATGCTTTCTATAATTTTAGAGAGAGGGAGGAGTACAAAACCG